>CAZYDZ010000256.1:0-3193 GCA_964646535.1 uncultured Opitutaceae bacterium | reverse complement strand
CAGTCCTGGTCCAGCCATTGCCAGATTCCATCCACCAGGCGGCCAGTCAGATTTTCGCCGTTGATTTGAAACGTGGCGAAGTCTTCGATGCGGGTCTGGCGCAAGGAGGCGGGTTCCCGAATCACTGTTGTCCCGTCTTGCTGCAGGCGCGCGATTTTGAGATTACGCGAAAAACTCTCCTGAAAAATAAGTGAGTCACCTCCAGCCCAACGCGCTTTTTCCACCTGTTTGCCGACATTGCGAAACAGTCGTACTTCGGGTTCGGCCTTATCTTTGCTCCATATTCTCAATTCAATATTTTCTCCCAGCCTGCGGGTGGACCACGCCTGTTCCCCCAGTGTTTCCAGACCGAGCACTTGATTTTCCTTGCTCTCGCTGTCAGGGGAAAGAGGGACAGGAAAAGAGAATCGCTGGTTTTTCCATTGGGTGGAGTAGAGTTCCCCGGCGCCCTCGACTTGTAGTAGCAACGTTTCTGGCCGGGACGGATGGCGCACGACCGCGCGGGTGCGCGGCAGCATGGGGAAATTGGCCTGGTATTGCCAGTTTCCGTCCGTATCCATTGACAGCAGCTCCAGTCTGGACGGGTTTGTGGTGATCCCTGCCCAGTGTGGTTTTCCTTCAATTAGAATTCCTGTCCAGGTTTCGACGCCGCGATTCCATGCCAGCGGATGGGAGACGGCATAGTCAGCGGCGGAATCCTGTTGCAGTTGATAGCGGCGCAGAATGCCCGTGGGTGTTCCAGACATCAGGAATATCTGGTCAGATCCTTCTTGTGTATGCAGGATTTCCATGTGCTGCCAGGTCTTTTCACTAATTGCTTGCGGGGGGAGAAACGAGGCCGAGACGGCATCCCATCGATGCATCCGAATACCCTGTTGTGGGTTGCGCGACCACTCTATCAGGTCGGGACTACCCGTCCCGCGCAGGTCTGCCAACCACCACTTGCGGCGGGAAAATTTATCTGCTGGCTGATGCCAGACGGGCAGCTCTCTCCGCTCTGGACGGATGATCTGGATGCCCTCCTCAAAGCCAATCAATATCTGGCGCGCGCCGCCGTCAGGCTGATGTAGGAGCATGGTGGGCTGGCCGGCAGGTTGGCCAGGGAGCAGGTCCCATGTGTATGACTCTTTCCATTCACCTTCTTGCTGTTCAATCAAAATAAGTTTCCACGGGGGCCCTGCAAGAACCAGCATCGCCTCGTCGAAATGGCCTTCCGCGGAGGGAAGGGGCAGGACATGGTGCGGCAGGTGTTCCAACGGAATTTCCACAATCCGCACTTCGGGAGCCATTGGCAATTCATTGGGCCGCTCAACGGGCGAGGGCAGCGTGACGGCAGATTCTTCTCCCTGGTGCCCTGGCTCCCATTGGTATATGTCAATACGGCTTTGATGGCGATTGGGGAGAATCAGCCAATCCTTGCCTGTGGAATCCCTGAATCCCTGCATGTTGGGAGGAGGATTCTTCAGGGCGATCACACGCATGCCCTGCCATCCTGAAAAGGGTGTGACGGGCGCGTCAGATGAAATGTCTGCGTAACAGACGAGTTCCCATTCTGGGTCCGGGGCGTCAGGGGCCTCAGGAGGCGGTGCGGAAGGTGCTGCGGATGCTGTGCTGGTCAAACCCAGCAAAAGCGGAAGGATTCGTAAAAAATCAGTCACGCGGTCATGTTGAAACGAATCATGCAATCTGCCAAGGATGAAGATTGCCAGAGGGAAGTCTCATACCCGTCTCAGACTGAAAATAAAAAGTGATCAATTTTCCAAAAAAGCCTTGCCTTTGCCGCTCGCTGTTCTATTTTCAATCTTTTTTCTCAAATTTCCACTTGCTTCATGCCTACTATTAACCAACTCGTCCGTAAAGGGCGGACACAACCGAAATCCAAGACCAAATCACCGGCCTTGAGTGGTAACCCGTTCAAGCGTGGGGTGTGTGTGCAGGTTACCACCCGTACACCGAAGAAGCCGAACTCCGCTATTCGTAAAGTAGCGAAGGTTCGTCTGACCAACGGAAGTGAAGTATTGTCCTATATTCCTGACGAAGGGCACAATTTGCAGGAACACAGTATCGTGCTGGTGCGCGGTGGTCGTGTGAAGGACCTGCCTGGGGTGCGTTACCACATCGTTCGTGGTACCCTCGACTCCCAGGGTGTGGAAAAACGTCGTCGCAGTCGCTCCAAGTACGGAGTCAAACGTCCAAAAGAAAAGAAATAATTTCCCATGTCACGTCGTCGTAAAGCCGTAAAACGTATTCATCTGCCAGACGCCCGTTTTGGCAGTCCTCTCGTTGCCCATCTGATTAATGTCATCATGCAGAGTGGCAAGAAGTCGGTGGCCAGTCGTATTGTGTACACTGCATTTGAACGCGTCAGTGAAAAGCTGGGCAAGGGAGATCCTATTGATTTGCTGCTCGGCGCCATGGAAAATGTTCGCCCCCGTCTCGAGGTCAAGAGCCGTCGTGTGGGTGGTGCAACCTATCAGGTGCCTGTGGAAGTATCCTTTGAGCGTCAGCAGAGCCTGGCATTTCGCTGGATGATCAATTCGGCCAAGGCCCGCAAGGGGTTGCCGATGGCCGAAGCGCTGGCGCTTGAGATTATTGACGCTTACAACAACACAGGGAACGTGGTGAAGAAAAAGGATGACACTCACCGCATGGCCCAAGCCAACCGTGCTTTCGCGCACCTCCGCTGGTAATTCGTATGGCCAACGACAACCAACTTTCTGAAAGAAACTCTCCGAAGCGCGCTTACCCTCTGGAGTATACGCGCAATATCGGTATTGCCGCGCACATCGATGCTGGCAAGACCACGACCAGTGAGCGCATCCTGTTCTACACGGGTTCCGTTCACAAGATCGGTGAGGTGCACGATGGGGCCGCAGTGACCGACTGGATGGAGCAGGAGCGCGAGCGCGGAATTACCATTACCTCCGCTGCGATTTCCTGTTCATGGAAGACCAGCTCCGGACCTTTTGCCAACATTCCGCACCGCGTCAACGTGATTGACACTCCGGGGCACGTGGACTTTACCGCTGAGGTGGAGCGTTCCCTGCGCGTTCTCGACGGAGCAGTGGCCGTGTTTTGTGCAGTTGCCGGTGTACAGCCGCAGTCGGAAACCGTGTGGCGTCAGATGGACAAGTATCATGTGCCGCGCATCGCGTTCATCAACAAGATGGACAAGGTCGGCGCCGAGTTTCAG
>CAZYDZ010000255.1:0-3206 GCA_964646535.1 uncultured Opitutaceae bacterium | reverse complement strand
TGCCGCTCAACAGGGGTCCCAGAATCACCGTGGAAGCAAGATAGAAGGCGGCGGGCCAGTTCGGTTGCACCCGCTGGTAAAAGGCCAGTAGCAGGGCGCCGAGTACAAGAGGCGTGCTGAAGGCGGCGAGAAAACGGGTGCGTGGATCGAGTGACTGCCAGTGTCGGATGGAGAGCACGGCAATCACAATCAAGGTCACCCACCAGATCGGATGCAGGGCGCCTAATTGGCTGCCAACGTATTCACAGCCGCGTCCGAACGCATCAGGAAAATTCCACTGTTCCACCCCGAAGCTGGTGCTGGTGTGTTCAAAAGTGATCCAGTGGCGTTGCCAGTTCCACATCAGGAAGGGAATCAGGAAGGCAGCACTCAACAGCGCCAGCAGAAACCAGCGCATCAGCGCGGGCCGTTGCCGTTGTTTCCCTGGAAACAGCCAGAGAAACACCAGTCCAAACCAATAGACGCCCATCGATAGCTTGGCCAACAGGCCGACGCCAACGGCGATTGCTGCGGCAATCCCCCATGCAGTTTGAGAGCTTTGACCAGAACATCTGCCGTTGTGAGTGAGGCCCAGCGCATGGGCAGTACAGAGCAGGGCGCACGCCCAGCAAAACAGCAATGGCGCATCAATGGTCATCGTCATGCCGCTTAATACTGTCCCCGGCATGGTGGCGGAAACCACTACCGTCCAAAACGCCGCCCGCGCGGAATACAACCGCTGTGCCAGCAGCCCAAGCATCGCCGTCGTGCCCACACTGAACAGTGCCGCGGGCAGTTTCAGGAAAAACAGCGTATCGCCCGCCTGTGTTCCCAGCCAAATGATCCAGGCCACCAGTGGTGGTTTGCTGTAATAGGCCCAGTCCAGCCGCCGCGACCAATCCCAGTAGTAACTTTCATCTCCCGCCAGATCGACTGGAAAAATCAACAAATACCCCACTCGCACCAACAGTAATCCCCCCAATAACAGCCAGGTAATTCGAGTCCAATAACAATCGTCTGCCCCATGCAATCCCTCGGATGTTTGTGTATTCACAACCGCACTCTAGAGCAGATGCGCGAACCGCTTCAATCTTCAATACAAGGAGAGGGATTCTCTCACGAAGACACGAAGATGCTCCTGCATGATTTCGGGCCGTAATGGGAATCGGTTGGCTCGGATATCCGACCTGCCGATTCCACGCACTGTAGGAGGGGCTTTATGCCCCGACCCGAAATCATGCTGAGCTGGTCGGGGCGTAAAGCCCCTCCTACAAGTTTTTGCCCCATTCTCGCAAATGCTGATAACTCTAAAATATTCATGGATTGATCCTACAAGACACGAAGTAACAGACCTCACCATAGTGTGGGAACCTGTTTGGACTGAGTGATGTTCTGGTCTTTGGTAAGGAGGATAAGTCCGTGACGTCGGGCGGTGGCAACAATCGTACGGTCAAATGGGTCTGCGTGGGGAAGGCTTAATTCCATCGCATCGATGGCGATAAAAGGATCAATCGGAAGAACCTGCAGTCGTGAGGTAAGGTCAGAGAGGAATGCGGTGGATGCTCCTTGTATTTCGATCCGTCCTTTTTCCAGCAACATGGCGATTTCCAGCAATGTGATATCGGAGATGGCTAAGTCTGTGTCATTGGACCTTTCAATGGCCCGTTTGGCCTGCTTTCCCAAAAGACTATCATCCATCACCGCCCACAGTATGGCTTGGGTATCCAACAGAAATTTCACAATGATGCCTTCCAGTCTTCGGTTTGGGTGGTCGGAGAGACAATAGAGCCATCCAGTTTCAGGATGCGTCCTTTCATGGAGCCAAGTAACGATTGGCCACTTTTCTTGTCTGCCGTGATGCGAAGATTTCCCTGCCTGGTTTTAATAATGACCGTTTTGCCAGATAGGGCTTCCTTGCGGATTTTTGGAAAATTGCGCAGGAGTGTGGTGACATTGGTACTCATATCGGACAAATATCATACATTTTATCAAATATCAATCACAACATGGTACTGGTACAGCTTAGCGGTCTCCCTTCGTATCTGTAGGAGCGGCTTTATGCCGCGACAACGATCACACAACATTCGGATCGGGGCATAAAGCCGCTCCTATAGGGTAAGTCCTGTCCATTAAATTCTTTGTGCGCTTGGTGGTGAACCCTTCCGTATCTTTTTACAAAATCCTCTTTACAAGGGCGGGGGGAATTTTCATTGTGGATGTTTTTCCTGATTTTACGAAGCCACTCTATGGGTAACTTAAAGAAGAAACGCCGTCTCAAGATTGCGAAGCACAAACGCCGCAAGCGTTCCAAGGCCAATCGCCACAAGAAGCGTACCTGGGGTTAAATACCCTCGGGAGCGGGCGTGTGTCCCGTGAATGCGAGAGGAATGGAGGAAGGAGAGTTCCTGATTCCACTCGGGTTGTGTTCAGGTTGCAGGTTGGTTCACAAGGGCGGAGCTGGGCAGGTTTTTTAAGTTTGTCCTTTACATTCTAGTGGAATGCCCTGATCTTATGCCCCCTCTGATTGGGATATTCAATCATCGGGTCGGCGCATTCCGACTTGTAATTATTCATGACAGATAGATCTACTGGCGAACCAGAGCCAGAACCTGACCCTAGATGGCACGCAGAACCGATAGATGAGGTTCTGCGGGCGGTAAACTCCCGCGAAAGCGGACTAAGTGAGGCGGAGGTAAAGACCATGCGCAGTCGCCATGGTTGGAACAAACTCCCTGAAGCACCTCCGAAGCCTTTGTGGCTGAGGATTTTGAGTCAGTTTCATAACCTGTTGATCTACCTGTTGATTGTTGCCGGGCTGGTCAATTTCTTCCTGGAAGAATGGATTGATGCGGGAGTGATCTTTGCGGTGGTACTAATCAATGGACTGACCAGCTTTATTCAGGAAGGAAAAGCGGAGAGGGCGCTAAATGCGATTCGTAGCATGCTTTCGCTGACTGCCAATGTCCGTCGCAATGACGAGATGCTGGAGGTGCCTGCTGAGGAATTGGTGCCTGGGGACATCGTTTTTCTGCAATCGGGAGACAAAGTACCTGCGGACATGCGCCTGATTGAGGTGAAGAGCCTGTCGGTGGAAGAGGCCAGTCTGACGGGGGAGTCGCACGCGGTGGAAAAACAGGAAGCAGCGGTGGCGACGGAGGCCCAGTTGGGGGATCGCCTTTCCATGGCCTATTCGGGAACACTGGTGGTCTATGGACAGGCTTTCGGGG
>CAZYDZ010000254.1:0-3213 GCA_964646535.1 uncultured Opitutaceae bacterium | reverse complement strand
TTTGACGGTCAATCGAAAGAGGACACGCTACCGAATCAGCATCGTTTGAGCCTTTGTGTGGGCGGTGATGTTCCACAAACGGTTATGCTGTCCCAGTATGAAAATCCAGTCCGTCGCGGATATCTGGTCACGATGATTGCCGCAGGCACTTCAGAGGCGCTGTATCAGGGAATGTTGCGGATACAGGAGCCCATTGTATGGAATGGTATGCGCGGGGAAATGATGATGTTGAGCCAATATGATGGGCATCCCACATACGCGCCGTCCCAGGATTTGTTCGCGTACCGTGGTGAGTTTGAATTCAAGAAAGCAGTTGTGCCAATTATCTGGGGAGATACCTGGGTGCAGGTGCTGATCATCCTCGGCGCATTGCTGTTGTTGGCCATTGGTACGGCGATATGGATTCGCAAGACCACGTATGGTCATGAATACGTTGCTCCATCCTCAAGTAGAGAGGAAGAGTTATGATGAGGCTTGGGGTGCTGCTGACCGTATATTCAAGCGTGACCCTGTTGGCATTGGGGCAGCCGTCCGCGATCCCCGTAGAGGGGGGAACTCTCCAGAAGGAAGCTGGACTGGAGCCATTGCCTCCATCTATGCTGGAATATGAAAATCTCGGGAAAATTGTACGTTTGCCCCCGCGGGACTGGGTAGTTTTCCTGTCCCAGTTCATGTCGGAGCGGGGCCGTATTGTGGATCGGGATAACGGAGACATCACTCATTCCGAAAGTATGGGATATGGGATGTTATTGGCGGTAGCCTATCAGGATCGGGAGACTTTTGAGCGCCTGTTGCATTGGAGTGAACAGAATCTACAGGTTCGCGAGGATCACCTGTTCGCGTGGCGTTGGACACCAACTCCGCTGGGTGGGGAAGTGAATGACTTGAACAATGCGAGTGACGGGGATATTCTGATCGCCTGGGCGCTGTTGCGAGCCACCCGTTTATGGGAAGAGCCTGAATACGCAAGAAAGGCAGCGGATATTTTGAGCGATCTGGAACAGAAATGTCTGATCAACACGCCTTATGGCCTGGTATTGCTGCCTGGCGAGTCGGGGTTTGTACACGATTACGGGGTCGTCGTAAACCTGAGCTATTATGTGTTTCCGGCGTTTGAAGACTTTGCCCGCGTGGACAAACGGTTGAATTCTCCGTGGGCTCGTCTGTTGCGCGATAGTGTACGCCTGTTTGAAGAGGCTCGTTTCAGTCATGCGGGGTTGCCTGCAGATTGGGTTCTCGTTGGTGATGGCGGCGTTTCCCTGGCTCCTGATTTTCCCCCATATTTTGGATTCGATGCCATTCGTGTGCCGTTAAACATAGCCTGGTGGAACCGCCGCAATTCCTTGTTAACTCCTGTGACTGACTTCTGGGGGAGTTTTCAACAACTGGGTAAGATTCCAGCCCAGGTTTCATTGGTTCCCAATATACCCGATTCTGAGTTCTTTGTATCTCCGGGCATGCAGTCCGTGATACTGTTCAGTCAGAGCACCCGTCGCCAGCGATTACTGGAAATGACACAGATGGCATCACTAAACCGTGCCGAGGGTTATTATTCATCTTGCTTGTCATTACTTACCAAGCTTGCAATTCTCGATCAGTTGATTGAGCTGGAGGAGTCTGCGCAATGAGATTTTTATTGATAACAGCAGTATTGGCTGTGACTGGGGCATCCGTGTTATTGGGAAATCGAGGAGCCGACCCCAATGTGTCACTGTCGAGGTTGTTTGAAGTCCCGGGCGAGAATGCGAATATTGATGTACGGCCCGTGGGGCCGCGTCCGGTGGTGATGCCGTCGGCAAGCGCGGTCAGTCCTGGGAGTGATTTCCGTTTTGAAGGGGAGCAGCAACAGCCTCTTACGGAATCGGTTGTGCCGGTACAGATCGTACCGCGGGTTACGCGCAGTGATGCGGTAACCAGTAACCGCGTGTATGTTCAGGATTCGGGAGATCTTGCGATTAACCCGCTGGTGTCGCGCACTCCGCAGGCCAGTGCGGTTGTGGAGCAGGAATTGTCAGCAGCAGTCACTGATCCGGGAGCTTTATTAAAATCGGGTCGTTTGACTGAAGTTGCACAAATTGCATCGCGTAATCGTGATGGGGCTTTGGCCAATGCTCTGGCCTGGGAGTTATTCACCCGTAACCGATGGGAAGATGCCCGAGTGTGGTTTGCTCGCTCGGTGGAGTGGGGCGGCCCCAGGCAGGAAGCCATATATGGATTGGCCATGTCGGAGTACCAGTTGGGAAATATTTCGGAAGCGGTTATTCATTCTCGTGAGGTAGCAAAGGAATCCCGTGAAGCACGGGCGTTTCTTCAGGATGCATTGTCTGTGGGGGCCACTGACGCATACGATACGAAAAACTACGCGGTGGTTGTACGTCTGATGCGGGAATTATACCAGTACCGTTATTTAAATAGGGGGGAACAGTTAATGTTGGCTTGGTCGTATCAGCATGTCGGACGGCATCAGGATGCCGCCAGTCTGTTTGAGGCGCTTTACCGCAATCAGCAAGATAAGGATACGGCAGATGGTCTGAATGCGGCGCTGACATCGCTGGGTGAAATAGACTATCGTAATTACCTTGCCCGTGAACTGCAGGGGCCGTTGGCCAAGCATATAGAGATTGTGAATCCGCTTCCTGATTATACGGATCGTCTGGCTCAGCGGGGATATGTTCGCGCCGCAGAAGCCAAGCGACCTGAGGCTTACCCGCAATTTCAGTCTGTGGGGGATCCTGTTATCCGTGGTGGCGCGTCGTTCCGCTACAAGTCAGGGACGGATGGTTTGGGACAGCTTTCTGAAACCCGCTTACCCACGGTTGGAGCACGGGTTTATTTATTGAAACGACACATGGTGGAAGTGCAGGCCTCACGCGTGGTGCTGACATCGGGTACTCCGTCAACCAGTCCCAATGTGGATATTGGGACACCTCCGCCAGAACCGACTACCCCTGCCCAGATAGCAGCGCGGGAGGCCATCAGGAGTTTCCCTCACAAGCCTACTACGGAAAAGTCGGATATTGAATTTCTGTTGCGTTACCGTTGGGAAGGGCTGCTTTCTCCGTATGCGGAAGTCGGGTTTCCGGCCGGTGGTGGTGGTGAGGGATTTCCGTCGTTTCGTCTCGGGCTGACGTCCGAGTATGACCACGGTTATGTAGAGGTAGAGTTTTTCGGATTACCGGTGCGTGAATCAATTCTCAGCTACAGTGGTATCGT
>CAZYDZ010000253.1:0-3227 GCA_964646535.1 uncultured Opitutaceae bacterium | reverse complement strand
CCTGGGGCTCCGCTGTTGCGGGGGGGGGTGTGCCGTTTTGCCTGGCTTCCCGCGGCAGCGGATCACCAGCTTTGGCCCCTTGTTGGGCTCCGCTGCTTGGAGTATCCACCTTCTCTCCTTTGGCGCCGATGGCACAGATTGGAGCGCCGACCTGAACGTCCGCTCCTTCCCGTACGAAATGTTTGAGGAGCACACCGTTGTCGAAGGATTCCAACTCCATGGTCGCCTTATCGGTTTCCACCTCTGCGAGAATGTCGCCAGAGGAGACGGGGTCTCCCTCTTTTTTCAACCATTTGATCAGCGTACCACTGGTCATGGTATCGCTCAATTTCGGCATTTCAATTGTCTTGGCCATACGCAAACTCCAAAAATTAATAAATCAGAAACTCTTCAATACGGTATCCACAACCCGTTGTGGGTAGGGAATCATTTCGTTTTCCAAAGGACGGGTGTAAATCTGCGGTGCATCCAGGGAGGAAATGCGAACTACGGGTGCATCCAGGTAATCGAAAGCCTTGTCCTGAATGATGTGGCTGATTTGTGCGCCCACACCGCAGAAAGGCTTGTTTTCTTCCACCAGCAGTGCCCGATTGGTCTTCTTGACCGAATTCAGAAAGGTTTCTTCGTCCAATGGACGGATGGAACGCAAATCGACTACTTCGGCAGAAATACCATGTTCGGCCTGCAGGATTTCCGCCGCCTTCAGGCTGGTGATCACGGCGCGCCCGTGAGCAATGATGGTCAGGTCCGTCCCCGTTCGCTTGATGTCGGCTTTGCCGAGAGGAATGGTGTATTCTTCCTCGGGTACTTCCCACTTGGCTCCGTACAGCAGGGTGTTTTCCATCACATAGACGGGGTCATTGTCGCGAATCGCTGATTTCATCAGCCCTTTGGCATCATAAGCGGTGGCTGGGCATATCACTTTGAGACCAGGCGTATTGGCAATGAAATTTTCAGGCGTGTGCGAGTGCGTAGCGCCGACATTGGTGCCGCCGTTGGCGGGCCCGCGAATTACAATCGGGCAGTGGATCTGTCCGCCTGACATATAACGGATGCTGGCGGCGTTATTGATCAACTGGTCGAAGGCAACGTAGGCAAAACTCCAGAACATCAACTCCATGACAGGACGCAAACCGAGCATGGATGCCCCGATCCCCATGCCGATGAAGGCAGCTTCACTGATTGGCGTGTCAATGACACGGCGTGAACCAAAACGCGCATGCAACCCCTCGGTCACTTTGTAGGCTCCATTGTACTCGGCGACTTCCTCACCCATGATGACGACATTCTCATCGCGGGCCAGTTCTTCTGCCAATGCGTCGTTGAGTGCTTGACGATATGTAATTTCAGGCATGGATAGAAAATCAGTCGTTAAAGAACAGTTTGCCCTGTGGTCTGTCAGGTGAAGGGTTGTCGAGTTCGTAGTATACGTCCTTGAAAATTTCGTCCTTGGAGGGGTAAGGACTTTGCTCGGCAAAACGGCAGCTCTGATCCGCCTCTTCGTGGGCCGCTTCCTGGATGGCCTCGGCCTGCTTTTCCGTGAGTATGCCGTCGCTAATCAGATGCTGGCGGAACCAGACAATCGGGTCGCGGGTGTTGCGATAGTCTTCAATCTCCGATAAAGGACGGTATTTCTTCCAGTTGGCATCCGCCACGGAATGCCCACGATAACGGTAAGTGTGGATTTCCAGCAGGGAAGGGCGGGATTGCTCGCGGGCGCGTTCCATGGCGAGGTGAACGCGGGCGCGTACGGTGTAGAGACAGTGCCCGTTCTCAATCTCTTCCCAGTCCATGTCAAAAGGTTCCGCGCGGCGGGCCAGAGGTGCTCCTGCGGAAGAGCGCTGCTGGCTGGTCCCCATGGAGTAGCGGTTGTTTTCAATGATGAACACGACAGGAACATCCCAGAGAGAAACCAGATTCAATGTTTCGAGAAATGCACCCTGGTTGACAGCGCCGTCTCCGAGGAAGCAGAGACAGCACCCTTTGATCTGATGATACTTCAGATAAAAGGCAATGCCTGCTCCGAGTGGCGTCTGCCCGCCTACGATTCCATGTCCACCCCAGAATCGCTTGTCTGGCGCGAAATAGTGCATGGAGCCGCCCTTGCCTTTGGAACAGCCTGTCAACTTGCCGTACAGTTCCGCCATGCACTCGTTCATGGACATACCCACTGCCAGTGCGTGGCCGTGATCGCGATATGCAGTAATGACGTGATCATTTTCCCCCATCAGCGAAACCGTGCCCACCGCAACGGATTCCTGTCCCGAGTACAAATGCAGAAATCCTCCGATCTTGCCTTGTGTGTAGGCTTGTTGCGAGCGTTCCTCAAACTCGCGAATACGTACCATGTCACGGTACAGGTTGATTTTATCTTCTTTGGTCAGTTTTTTGTTAATAGCCGCCTGAGCGACACCACTGACATCAGATCCACAGGAATCTGATTTGGCGGAAGATGATCGGGTGGTTGTTTTTTTGGATTTACTCGTCACGGTATCAAAAACAAATGGTCAAAATCGCATAATGATAGATTTTATCAAGGCAGAATTTCTTCGATCTCCACATCGAGGCTGCCGTCGGGCATGGTATCTGCGCGCATACAGACAAAAGAATCACGATGGCGATCGTACACGGGCCACAGCGCCTGTCGGTCGCTTTCCGCAATAGGCAGGCGGTCGATTTCCTCACGGGAGAAAAGGCCGAAATTTCCTTCATCCATGGGAGGAGGGAGGGAATGCAGTAGTTTTCGGCAGTGAAATAGAAACATTAGCCAATGTCCGCTGTCTTCGTAGTTTTTTTCGGATACCATGGCAAACAGGTGCAAGTCTCCGGTGGTGACCTCAAGAGACGCCTCTTCGTGAATCTCGCGCACTGCGCATTGGAACGGAGATTCCCCCAGATCCATTTCCAACTTTCCGCCTATCGGGCTCCAGCAACCCAGGTTGGGCGCTTTCTTTCGTTGGAGCAGAAGATGTCTTCCGGCTTGGTCCTGCAGGAAGATTAGCACACTGATACGATAAGGAATGGAGGATTTCATTCAGATGGAACACTTATACTGTTCGGGATCTGCTGCCGTGCAGGGCCAAGTCTGAGTTGGGCTTCGTATCCCGTCCAAACCGTTATTACAACATTTTCCAAATCTCAGGTCAAAACTGTTTTCTTGTGTCTGCCGAGGCATTTCGGGAAAGACAGAAAGAAAGATTTCGAAGGGCTGCTGTTTTTTCTGTTGC
>CAZYDZ010000252.1:0-3315 GCA_964646535.1 uncultured Opitutaceae bacterium | reverse complement strand
CCTGCCTGGAATCTTGTAACCGGGCAGGTAAGAATCACGGTTTTCTTTATTCAAAGCCTGTCATTCGATCATCCCGAGTGACAGGCTTTTTTGTGGGGTTTTAACCATAAAGAATACAAGGGGACACAAAATGAAACCACAGATGGCGCAGATTTTCGCAGAGACGCTTTGTCCCGACTTTTAGGCCTGGTCTGTGTACAGAATCTTTCTGCCAAAAAAATGCTCCAGTTGAATCAGGAAATCGGGGGAGTCTTTCAGTAGATTTTCTCCCTCGGCAACGGTTCTCGGTAAAACACCACCCTGCGAGGCTGGATGGAGATGATAACTGTCCCCTTTGTTGGGAGTAAAAAACAGGCCAGAGGGGGGATGAATATAAAGATGCCCAGCTTCTTCTGGTGGCTGTGACTCCACAAATATTCGCGCAGCCTGCAAGCTGTTTCGCCATTGCTCGTGTAAGCTGGCTAAATCCACACTCACTCGCATATCTAACCGGGAAATCTCTTTCTGCGAGACGCGGCCTTTGCGAGATAGCAGGTCTAACAACATCGTCGGATTTAACCCGGCATCTTTACCCACTGCCGCCCATATCAGTGCTCCCAGAGAGATCAAATACCGATCCAGATAGAGAATATCTATCCAATCCCGTGGCTCCTCTCTTCCTGCCAGTGCAAGAACCTTGTTGATCGCCAAATCTACTGGATGCAACACGTAACCGATTTCTTCCACCTGTACGGGTGGCATAAAGCGCCACACGGAATCCTGCGCCCAATCAATAAGAACAGCGTCTGATCCATCAGTCACGGACGCGCGTATAAAACCCGGTTGCGATAGCCGAACATGGACCTCCATGCCGTCTTCTTTCAGTCGCTTCAAGTCTTGTGCAAAAAACTGTGCAACGCCTTCAAAATCATCGTGAAATAAATCCAAGTCTCCGCTGTAGCGCAAAGAATCTGCAGACGCATGAATCGCGGAGGCTCCGGCCAAGTGGCTGTCGGGTTGCCGGTTTTGAGCGAGAATCCCGAGCACGCGTTTCTGGATGTTGCTTAACGGCATAGTTTTTGTGCGGCTTCCCAACCTGCCCTGCCCCCGTTTTCCCGCAATTTGCGAACAACCCAATCCACATCATCCGAGTCGATTCGCAGGTTTTGCGGAGAACTCCAGAAACAGAGTGGATGAAACTGACGGTATAGTCGACGCGCCTCGCGAATGCGTACCATCCTGCGCGCCTGGGCAGAATCCAGTTGTCGCCGGCTCTTCAAACCACCACGGCGGCCGATTTCACTAAAATATGCCTTTAACTGCGGCTTCATACACCTATTCTTATCATAAGCGGCTTTCGATAGCAAGTGATGAATAGTTGCCATTTGTAGGAGCGGCTTTACGCCGCGACCCAGTCGGCGTGATTTCGGGTCGCGGCGTAAAGCCGCTCCTACACTGGAGAAAAACGTGCGTAAACTAGTGGTATTCAGGACTACTCGCTTCTTGCCAGAATGATGAGCCGTTGAGTTGTGCGAGGTGGTGTTTTATCGTCCTTTGCTTGATTTTCTATCATTCCCCCGATGACCAGGCTTTCTCCCTTCTTTAAGTTAAAACGAGCATCAATCCTGTTTTCTGAAAAAACTGGCCCCAGGTTTTGAGCAGGGAGATCAGGGGATGTGACCATCCGAATGGTGGTCTGGTTGCTGATCTCGGGAGTGGATTGTTGTGGGGCGATTCGGCCAATTGATGATTGTGGCACCCAGCGCTCCAGTTTGACATGTTTGAAATTAACACGGACGGCGTCTTCTCTCACAGGATCTTTCTCCACCCGAAACCAGGTCCCCACTTCCCTGGATACCTGTGGTTTTGGATTTCCATCCTGATCCCATTCCGTATAGGTCAGAGTGTAAGCCTGAATGGCGCCTCCCTTTGCGGCGTCAGAGGTTTGGGTCTGAATGAAAACTTCAATCACACCACCATCGCGTAAAATTTCCGGCAACCGATCCAGAGCCTTTGTATCGATTTCCATCGGAGCTGACAGGCCGTTTTTCGCCTGTTCTTCTAACGCTTCGCGATTCGGAATCACCTCTTTCGCATTGTCTATATAAATGGAGTAGAGCGAATAAGTATCCGCGGAGAGACAAGACGAGGTAAACACCAGAAAGAACAATAGAGTACGTTTCATGACCTGAGCTTAAGCAAGCCAGAATCGTACATCAAGAGTGAGTTTTTAATAGAGTAGCTCCAGGGTGAGTCTGGAAAAGTTGGCGAAGTCGCGGTCGAAGCTCACCAAGGTCAATCCACTGCTGACTGCCAGTGCGGCGAGATAAGCATCGGTGAGGATTTTAGGGGAGGCGCCATAAGGGGTACAAAAATGAACCCAGTGACCCAGAAACGACTCCGTCTCCTGTATGAACGACAGCGATGGAGTTCCCATCAATTGGCCGTAGAGTTTCCAGGCTTCCGGTAGGGTAAGCGGTGCACCATCCATTGCCGCTTGATTGGTCAGCAGCCGCAGCAACCCCATTTGTACTATTCTGCAAACGAACAGCTTGAACCCTGGCGGCTGTCGATCAAACCAGCGTGTTGCCGACAGATGAAACGCATGACGTTGGTTTACCAGAGCAAACAGGACGTTGACATCCGCAAGAAACTCATGAGTAGCGGGCGCTTTCTTCCGCGGTAAGGATTCGGTCGATGTCTGCATTGGTCAAAGAATAAGAAGTGGTTTTTCCGCCAGGACATACTTTGGGAAGCTGACTGGAATTCGGCCTGGCCTCCTGTGTATGACTTGCCTCCTCGAAATCCAATATTTTCTCCAGGCCTCTGGCTACTAAAGACTTAACTGTTGTTCGATGCTCCAGGGCATGGCGCTTCGCTCGGAGGAATAAACGATCTGGAATATCCAATGATGTGCGCATATATATAGATTGATATATTATATCTACAAAGTCAATCCTGATATGCAGTGTGTCCTTGATGTCCGCGCACATATGTAATCGATGTATTCAGTCTTTACACGGAGATCCAACCCTATCGTATCCGCATCGGAGTACTGTAGGAGCGGCTTTGTGTCTTGGTGCCCTTGTGGTAAATTTTTCGAAAAAACCAGTTGGCGCAAGAAATGGCTTTCACCGTTGCGGGGAGCGGGCTATTCTCTTTTCCCATGTCGAATCACGCTCTGCAGAAAGAAGGTGTCACAGGAGTCACCTTATTGGATCTTCCCTCCCCTTACCTGGCGCATGAATTGGGACTACTGCACTTACCGCGATTCATCGCGAAAATCCGCAAACATCTGGCTGGCGGACTGCCACCTTCGTATCAGCGTAATTTCAC
>CAZYDZ010000251.1:1640-3364 GCA_964646535.1 uncultured Opitutaceae bacterium | reverse complement strand
TCAAGTTTTTGCTTATGGAAGGCGGCATCAGTTGGATGTTGCCGTTGATGTGGGAATTGGATGCGGACTGGAAGCGCTTGAAGCAGGAGATGCCGTTACTGAAAGAAAAGCCGAGTGACTACCTCAAACGGCAGTTCTTTTACACCACCCAGCCGATTGAAGAACCGATATCGCCGCGCGATCTTCTGCACACGTATGAGTTGGTGGGCGGCCACACCCAGATTATGTTTTCCAGCGATTTTCCACATTGGGATTTTGACAATCCGTACAAGATACTGCCGGGGCAGACTGCGGCGGAAATGAAACGGCGTATCCTGCGCGACAATGCCCGGCGGTTATTCGCGCGCAAGTTGGAACCACTGGAGAAGGAGGAGGCATGAACGCGCAGCAGGCTTCGGTAAAGCCAAAAGAAATATGCCTGGGTCCAATCGAAGATTTTCCTGCCGGCACCCGGCGTATTGTAGACCTGGGCAATGTGTCGGTTGGAGTGTTTCATGTGGAGGGACGGTTTTACGCATTGCGCAATTATTGTCCGCACGAAGGCGCGGAACTTTGCCTGGGGAAGCTCACCGGCACCAATGAACCCACGGATCGTTGCGGCGAATACCAATGGGGGCGGGAGGGAATGATCCTGCGCTGTCCCTGGCACGCCTGGGAATTCGATCTGGCAAGCGGGGAATCCCTGTTCAATCCCAAATTGAAAATCAAGACCTACGAGGTCACTCTTCGTGCGGGCGAGGTCTGGCTGGGAGAAAAATCAAGAGTAAAGGAGACGTCATGACTGCCTTCATCGATTGCGATGTTCACGTGCGTTGGGAGAAAAACGAGGACATGCTCACCTGGCTGGACAAGACCTGGCACTCGCGCTGGCTGATCGGGCGCGGCGGGCACACCGCGGATGGATTGTATATCCGCCCCAAGTACTACGATCCGGACAACCCCTATCCGGTGCATGGAGGGGGGATACCGGGGTTGAGCACCGTGAACGCCTGCGCTTCACCCAACCCGCGGGATCTGGGTGAAAATTGGCTCGATCGACAGGGGTTGACGGGGGCTGTGATCAGTTGTTACGACTCCCCGCTGATTTCCACTTACGCGGATCGGGATTACCCTACCGAGGTGGCCCGCGCGGTCAACCAGTGGCTGGCCGCGACATTCCTGGATGCCGATCCGCGTCTTTACGGCAGCATTACCGTGGCGACGCAGAAGCCGGAAGAGGCGGCCAAAGAGATTTACCGGGCCGCAGAGCATCCGCGCATGGTACAGGTATTGTTGCCGACGGGTGCCCGCATGCCTTATGGACACGACTACTACCGGCCCATTTTACGGGCTGCGCACGAATGTGGATTGGCGGTAGCGATTGCGGCAGGGACGGAAGGGCTGGGGACGAGCAATCCACCGACGCCGAGCGGCTGGCCGGGCACAGTTGCCGAAATGCGGGTCGCCCGTTCCACGGCGTTCATGGCCCATTTGACCAGCCTGATCACCGAAGGCGTATTTGTGGAATGCCCGAATCTGAAAGTGGTCGGTCTGGAAACCGGTGTGGCCTGGCTGCTGCCCTACCTGTGGCGGTTTGATAAGAACTGGAAGGCGCTTCGCTCTGAATGCCCCTGGTTAGTCGATCTGCCAAGTGAAGTGACCATACGGCATTTCCGTTTCGGCACCGCCGGGATCACCGCGGTCGAACCGGCCATGCCGTCCTGTCCTGCTCGCTCCTCCTTTCT
>CAZYDZ010000251.1:0-1630 GCA_964646535.1 uncultured Opitutaceae bacterium | reverse complement strand
CCGGCGGAGGAATTCTGGAGATTGTTGCAGTCTGTTCCGAACGCCTGGCAAATGTTGCTGCATGCCAGCAATTACCCGCGTTGGGACAGTGAAGAACCGTCAGACTCCTTTGTTCTGCAAACCGCACCCGAAGAAATAAAATCCTGGATTCGTTCCGCTGGGGCCTGTGACACGTATCCGCGACTGGCTGACCAGGCGGTCAACCGTTGATGTCGGCTGGCTTTAAACAGGATTTACAAGATCAACAGGATTGGAGGATTATTGTGTCGTATCCTTTTATAGAGTTTAATTTCCCTGTGACGGCAAAATGGTACAAAAATTTTTCAAGAAATGTAAATATCCATGGACATTTTTGTGAATCCTGTTCTATAACCAGATCAGAGGAAGAGGAGATGAACGAGAGGAGGAGGTATGGGGAAATGGAGAGAGGATTGGGATGGTGCGTGGAAGCATGTGCTGGAGCATCATTTGAAGGAGCTACTGGAGTTTGGTTTTCCGGATATTTATAGCCAGATTGACTGGTCTGTTGCGGTGGAGATTCTCAACACGGAGTTGCTGCCTGATAATCATCAGGAGGCTGGCTATCGCAGTCATGTGGATTGCCTGGTTCGTTTGGCTCTCAAGAAAGGTCAGAGCATTGTTCTGCATGTTGAGGTACAAGGCTGGAAGGTGTCTGGTTTTAACCATCGCATGTTTGACTATAACTGCTACCTGACGCGGTACTACGGAGACTGTGTGATCAGCCTGCTAATCCTGGCGGATGCCGAACCCCACTGGCGTCCAAACCGCTACGAGAGAGAGTTGTTGGGGCAGCGAATGACTTTTTCAGTGCCGTGCCTGAAGGTTCTGGATTACCCGGAGGAAGAGCTGTTGTTATCGACACACCCGGCGGCCTTTTTGTTGTTGGCCAGCCAGAAGGCCTTGGCGACCCGCAGGGGCAAAGGGCGTTTTGAGCGTCGTCTGCAGTACAAGCAGGAACTGACAGTTCAGTTATTGTCGGGCTCTTACGACGAGGAGCAGGTTGCTCGTTTATTTCACTCTTTGGATTGGCTGTTGGCATTGCCTTCCGATAAGGAGTTGCAATTCCGTCAATGGAAGAATAATTTAACCACCAAATCATCTACACATACTATGAAATTATACACACTGGTGAGTCTTGCTCGGGAGGAAGGAACGATTCACGGTCAAGCGGTTGCATTGCGGCGATTGCTTGTCCGCAAATTTGGCAGGGGAGTCATCCAATTGTCCTGGGTGAAGGAAAAATTGGCATCTGCCACACAGAAGGACTTGGAGCAGTGGCTTGAACAAATCCTGGATGCTCATGCCCCTGAGGAGGTATTTACCACAAAAGCACGAGGACACAAAGATTTTTAGACAGGATTTACAAGATCAACAGGATTGGAAGGTTATTGTGTTGTATCTTTTTAGGGGATTTGGTGAGAGATCGATTTATCCTGCGATTTGGCAGCCAGGCAGACGGACCGCGGCTTTTTCGAAGCTGAGCATGGAATCGGCATGATGCAGGTATTCGGTGTGAATCAGGCGATCAACGAAGCCAGGATTGGTTTTAGCCAGATTTTTGTGTTGCTGGAGGAGGGGTAGTGCGTGGCCGAGAGGGTGAATTTCTGGG
>CAZYDZ010000250.1:0-3382 GCA_964646535.1 uncultured Opitutaceae bacterium | reverse complement strand
AGCTCTCGACGCACTTCAATCAGGGCTCTTTCGTCCTCTCGCAGAAGCTGTTCGCGCATTATTCCCCAGCTTAAATTCTTCCCTGCATAAAAGCAATCCCGATCCGGTCAGAAAAGAAATCAAAAAACTACAGGTCAAGACCCGAATGGTGCTGGTTTAAGAGGGTTATCGCTCATTTTCCTTGTAGGAGGGGCTTTATTGCCCCGACCAAATGGGTGTGGTTTTGGGTCGGGGCAATAAAGCCCCTCCTACAGGGCGCCGAAACGTTCAGATAAAAGGAACTTCGTAACGGACGACATCCCGATGAAGCAAAGGCCCCACAGGTCTTGTCAGTCCTATGGGGCCTATAAACGAGGATTATCCTCACAAAGAGTTTATCCTGGGATGCAATCGCCGACTAAAGAGCGCTCTTCGGACAGCTCGGCAACCGAAGCGTCGATCATCTTGCGGCTGAAATCGTTGACGGGGACACCCTGCACGATTTCCCACTTCTTACCGTCAGAACGGATTGGGAAGGAGACCATCAAACCCTTTGGCACGCCATAGCTGCCGTCGGAACAGACGGCCACGCTGTGCCAGTCGCCTTCCGCGGTCGGTGTCACCAGGGAACGGACAGTATCCACAATCGCGTTTGCCGCAGAGGCTGCGCTGGATGCGCCGCGCGCCTTGATGATGGCGGCACCACGCTGTTGCACGGTCGGAATAAAGGTTTCCTTCAGCCAGACTTCGTCACCGATTACCTCGTTGGCGGCTTTACCGCGAATCCGGGCATTATAGAAATCCGGATACTGGGTGGCAGAGTGGTTGCCCCAGATGGTCACCCGATCCACCTCGGTAATGGGGACTCCAGCGCGCAGCGCCAACTGGGTCTTGGCGCGGTTTTCGTCCAGACGGGTCATCGCAAACCAGCGGTCGCGCGGCACATCCGGCGCATTGTTCATGGCAATCAGACAGTTGGTGTTGCAGGGATTGCCGACCACCAGCGTGCGCACATCGGATGCCGCGTTTCTGTTGATTGCCTGCCCCTGTCCAATGAAGATCTTGCCGTTGATCCCGAGCAGATCCTTGCGCTCCATACCGGCCTTGCGCGGCACACTGCCAACCAGTAGAGCCCAGTTGGTACCCTTGAACGCGGTATCGAGATCGGTAGTGGCTACAATATCGGTCAACAGCGGGAACGCACAGTCCTGCAGCTCCATCACCACACCGGCCAGAGCCGCTTCTCCCTGCGGGATTTCCAGCAGATTCAGGGCCACAGGCTGATCCGGACCAAACATGGCTCCAGATGCGATGCGGAAGAGAAGAGCGTAGCCAATCTGGCCAGCCGCTCCGGTTACGGTAACGCGGATAGGTGCTTTCGTCATATTCGTAAAATGCTAGTGGGCCGCTGGTCTCAGGCCAAGCGAAAATCCGTAAAAAATCGGGTTAAAACCTCTACCAATAATCGCTATTGGCAATCCTTATTCGATAAAATACTGGTTGATATCCTCGTTTGGTTTCGGCCAGGAAAGCTTCAGCGATTCCAGGGTTTCGCAGACGATTTTGCTGACCAAATAATTGCGAAACCACTTGCGGTTGGAAGGGATAATATACCAAGGAGCATGACCGGTGTTACAGCGGGCAAAAATCTCCTCATAGGCCTGCATAAAGTCGTCCCAGTGTTCCCGCATCTCCAGATCAGCCACCTCAAACTTCCAATTCTTATGCGGTTCGCTGATGCGCTGACGCAGCCGCCTGGCCTGCTCTTCCTTGCTGATATGCAGAAAGAACTTGAGAATCAGGTAGTCATTCTCGACCAGGATTTTTTCGAACGCATTGATCTGGTCATGGCGGCGTTTCCACACCTCTTTGGGCACCCATTTCAGAACCCGCGGCACCAGAATATCCTCGTAATGAGAACGATTCCACACCCCAAACTGGCCGTAGGCCGGCACCGCCTGATGTACTCGCCACAGGTAGTCGTGTTCCTTCTCCGTGCGCGTCGGCGCCTTGAAACTGGTTAACGCCATGCCGGTCGGATCGACATGCGACAGCAGTTTACGGGTCACCCCGTCTTTCCCTGCGGCATCCATCCCCTGGAAAATCACCAGTAAACCCCGGCGGCTGTGCGCGAACAGCTTGCGCTGTAACTCACCAATCCGCTGACAATAGGCTTGCGTCAGCGGCTCAGTTTCCTCCTGTGTACGTTCTTCGCAATACCCCGCATCCATATCTGCCAACCGGACGGGAGCCTCTACTTTGAAGGATGGACTTGGCATGTCCGGTAACACTTTTGCCAGGATCAGGCCAAACTCAAGGCGATTTGCTTGGTGGGGGTCATTTTTTACACTTCTGTAACAATGTTGTTTGACCGGGAGCGCCGGGCCCATCCCTCGTAGGAGCGGCTTGATGGGCCTGGTCGCGGCATAAAGCCGCTCCTACAGAAAATTCAGTTCAATGCCTTGGGATAACGCTGAAAAATCAGGACAGGAACTTGCAACAGAATAAAGAACAGCATCACACCGCGGTCAATGGGCGGTCTGGGCTTGTGCACACGGGCAATTGGTCCTGTTTCGAGCTGAAACAGACTCTCTTCCAAACTCCCCTTGGGTGCAGGGCTCAGGTGGGAATATTTGTCCAACACTTCATACATCTGGGCAAACACCAGAATGAATAAGAAAATACAGAAAACGGTAAACCCTCGTTTCCACACATGCGTGGAAAAACGACTCCAAGGCAACCAGATCAATACGCCAACGACAATATAGATAGTGGAGCGCAACGCCGCCCCGATACCCGTAAATCCCTGATTCCACGCCAACCAGAATAAAAACAGCGAGGCAAACATCCCCAACAGGCGCAATAAACGACTCCACTTTGGGGAGGTCCACAGGTTATTCACTTCACCGGACTCGAACTGATTGCTTTCTGGCTGTACCGTCATGAAGCGGTCATCCTAATTCTCTCCCCTCAACATGCAAAGGCAAAAAAGACTCGGAGCACCAAGCCAGCCCCTACTGAAACAGTTCTTCCGGGTGTTTGTGGCTGCGGACCTGTTTAGGATGGCTGACTTTCACACCCGAAAACTTGCTGCGAAACCATTTCTCTTGTTTGCGCACGAGCTGGCGTGTGTGTAGGGCAATCAATTCCTCGAGTTCTGCCTGTGGCATGTATGGATTCTGCAGAACCTCTCTATAGCCGATCGCCGTGCGGGCGGAAGGGTTATATTCAATCCCCATCTGTCTCAGACATTGCACCTCCTCCACAAGCCCCTGTTCCATCATCTGTCGCACACGCAGGGTAATCCGTGCAGACATTTCCTCATCCGCGCGTCCCAAGCGTATCACTCTTTTTGTGAACCGGGCGAACGGGACGGGGCGATTCTGCCACTCCTCCCGCATTT
>CAZYDZ010000249.1:0-3399 GCA_964646535.1 uncultured Opitutaceae bacterium | reverse complement strand
TTTTCATCTTACTCGCTAAGAACAACTATTCTTGCCTGGGGTTGATGTTTTTTGCCAGTATGTGACGATATGGCCAATTGGGAAATCATCACCCACGATCCTCGACAGCACGACTATCCAGTCCTGTTGTTTTACAAATATGTCATGATCGACAGCCCTGCTGAATTCGCATTGGAACATCGTACTTGGTGCCGTGAACAAGGGCTGACTGGACGGATTCTGGTCGCTGCCGAAGGAATCAACGGCACCGTATCCGGACACAGGGATGCCGTGATGGCCTATATCGAGCACATGCACGGGGATGAACGCTTCGCCGACATGGAATTCAAGGTCAGCGCAGGCCACTCCAATGTATTTCCAAAAATGATTTGTAAGTCACGTAAGGAAATTGTGACATTGGGTTTGGAGCACGATGTGGATCCTATCCACGATACAGCCCCCCATCTCTCGCCGCAGGAGTGGAAGGCCACGCTGGAAAGCGGCGACCCGAATCTGGTACTGATCGATGTGCGTAACCGCTACGAAAGCGAGGTCGGTGTGTTCGAGGGAGCCCTCTGTCCACCGATTGAATATTTCCGTGATCTTCCTGCCGAACTGCCAAAATACGAGCACCTGAAGGATAAAAAAGTGCTGCTCTATTGCACTGGCGGCATCCGTTGCGAGAAAGCCGCCGCACTGTTTCGCCGCGAAGGCTTTAAGGATGTCTATCAACTGCACGGCGGCATTGCCCGTTATGCCGAGGAAGTCGGTACCGACCACTGGAAGGGCGAATTGTTCGTATTCGACAAACGCATGACCGTTCCCCTCTCTGAGGAGGCTTCGCAAAATACACCCGGTCAATGCGCGCATACAGGCAAGCCCTCCAATCACGTAATCAACTGTCACAACCTGCTCTGCCACGATCTATTCGTAGTGGACGCCGAATTGCTCGCCAATAATCCTGAGTACGGCCACTGCCCCCGCTGCCTGGAAAACATCCGACACCCTTCCGCATAAATAAGGGCTCCGCGAAGCAACTGTGATTAAAAAACCGGTTCTTTTCGAGGAAAGTTGACAACCGTGGAATGCGGGCTCTGAATCGGCCTATTATCTCATTTTATCATCATGCATTCCTTTGATCCCGCAAACAGACAAACTCCACCACGCCTGATTTTGGACAATAAGCCAGATTGGGTGCGTCTCTATCAGACCACATGGGAGATCGCTGAAAGCAATATTGACTCCAATTTGCCAACGGGGTGGAAGCCCCAGCAGACCTGTATGCCTGGCGTCGGCATTACATGGGTGTGGGATTCCTGTTTCATGACACACTATGCCCGATATAGTAACGGATTTGTGCCGATCATGAACAATCTGGACAACCTGTATCGCATTCAGCGAGAAGATGGCTATATCAGCATGGCCTATGTCCAAAAGACGGAGCAGCCTGCTTACGGAGAGCGTGTCAATCCCCCTCTGTTCGCATGGGCGGAAGATCAATATGTCAGAGTTACCGGGGACCAATCGCGTATCCGCTCAGTTCTTCCACATTTGATCCGCCTGTTTGACTGGCATAAAAATCAGCGCAGACGTGAAAACGGCCTCTACTGGTTTGAGGATTCAGGCTCTACAGGAATGGATAATTCCCCTCGTTCGGGATACATGGCCGCACATCAGGAAGGGAGTGATATCTGTCATATTGACATGGCTGCACAACAGGCATTGGCCGCGGAATCCATCATCTCCCTTGCCGTTCGTATTGGAGATTCCGATACAGCCAAACGTTTCGCTGCTGAACACGAAGAAATCAAACAAGTGGTGAATAAGATTCACTGGAATGAAAAAACAGGATTCTACTACGATGTGTTCAATCGCACGGGCGGGGCTCATCTGCGAGCCAATCATTTGAATCATAAAACGGCTGCTGCTTTCTGGACCCTGATCGCAGGTCTGTGTTCCCAGGAACAGGCGGCCAGGCTGGTCGAGCATCTGACCAATCCCAACGAATTCTGGACGCGGCACCCGATCTCCTCTCTCGCCAAAGATGACCCGAATTATGATGATGAAGGTGGCTACTGGCTGGGAGGAGTATGGGCGCCAACTAATTACATGATCGTAGAAGGTCTTTGCCGCTACGGTTACTACAGTTTGGCCCGCGAGATCGTTTCCCTTCACGTGGAACGCATGGCCGAAGTGATGAATCATCCAGACTATCAGGGAATATGGGAGTGCTATTCTCCTGAATTTGCCCGTCCTGCCACCAATGCCAAATATGAACTGGTGCGCCCCAACTTTGTAGGCTGGAGCGGTCTCGGCCCGGTTGCCATGCTGATTGAAATACACATGGGAATTCGCATTCAGGATGGAGCAAAACACATCCACTGGTGTTTGAACGAACCTGGTAAACATGGTATCCTCAACCTTTCGCTGGAACACAACGAGGTCTCGCTGATTTGCCATGGAATCACAGTCGATACGATACAAATTGAGGTTCAGAACAAGAATTCCCTAAAACTGGATCTGAATATTCCGTTGTGGAATCAACAGGAAACCCTGTCTCTGAAAGCGGGTACTCACAAGCATACGCTACGTAGAAGCACCGACGGAAAGACAAAGGAATTACTGGGTAACCTCGCGCTCGGATCAGACGGCAAACCATTGCCGTGACAAGGTACTGGTACATTTTGATCTGAAATGGAGAGCCCTCCGCTGAGCGGGCCGTAGCCGATGGACGATGGCAGACTTTCCTACACCGAGAGATGCCGAAACGAACAATTGTAGGAGCGGCTTTATGCCGCGACTCGAACGGTTTGTGTGGTTTAGTCGCGGCATAAAGCCGCTCCTACATATATTACACGGGCGACACAGAGGGCGCCCCTCCAACTCAAACTGTGAGGCCACACAGGATCCATGAAAAAACAGCCCCGTTCCGGAGAACGGGGCGTTTCTTCACCAAGACCGGGAAATTTCCAGTCTTGAAATTCATATTGTACAGAACAGGGATTAGTCGTCGCTATACTGCGACTTGAGGGACTCCACCACCGATGGATCAGCCAGCGTAGTGATATTCCCCAATGCACGTCCTTCTGCAATATCGCGCAACAGACGGCGCATAATCTTGCCCGATCGGGTCTTGGGTAAATCGATCGAGAAAATGATTTTTTCAGGAAGCGCGAATTTACCAATTTTACGGGAAACCAGATCATTTAACTCTTTTTTCAAGATGTCGTCGGCAGTAATCCCTTCCCTGACCGTAACAAAGGCAACCAGACCCTGTCCCTTGATCTCATGAGCTACCCCGATCACGGCACTCTCCGCCACGCTCGGGTGTTCAATGAAAATACTTTCCAGCTCTGCCGTTCCAATACGGTGCCCGGATACATTGACCACATCATCAACGCGACCCAGAATCCACAGATA
>CAZYDZ010000248.1:0-3413 GCA_964646535.1 uncultured Opitutaceae bacterium | reverse complement strand
GAGAGGAAAAGTCGCAAATATTGTCCGATTTGCTCTGGTGCCGTGCCGAAGTAGAGGAAGAGGAGTGGAAACAGTACTCTTTGCCCCCATGGTCTTCGCTTGCCTTGGTGCATCCGTTGATGCAACGACGTCCTGAATACCCACTGACTGCGGTGTACATGCCATTGGCGGATGGTCTGACCGAAGAAGACAGGATGTTTTTTGAGGAGTGGAACCGCCTGTTGCCGCATCCCGTATGGTCTCCGCTGTTGTTTATACGGGGTAAACAGAATGGCGGGCTGACGATCTTACAGCCTGTGGAGGACTGGCAGCTTTGGGAACGCCCTGGAAGCAAGGGGGACATCCGTGTGCGCGCACGGCAGCAACAGGGAGAATCCTGGATGATTCGCGATGCCGTGGAAAGCCGACTCTATAGAAGGGTGCCGGTCAGTGGAAACAGCGTGTATCGGGTGCGCTCTGTCTACTGGGGGAAGGTAACGGAAGGCAGCAGGGTGGAGTTACAGGTTTACTTTTGTGATGAGAATCGACAACGGTTGGGCGGGAACAATGGGCGTGGATGGATCTACACGGTATTTCCTGGAGAATGGGAGGAGAAATCATTGGAATACTGGGTATATTCTCCAGCCCGGGCCCGCAGCCTTGTGGTGCAGATGGTCGTAGTGGAACAGGAAGGGGGAGACTGGAGCCGTTTCGAGACCCCACAGGTTGACAGCCTGAGTGAAGTTCAGGCGAGTGGGCTACAGTGATCCAACAGTGTATCGATATCGATATGCTGCTGGATCATCTTTTGGATAAGCGGGATTTTGTCTTCGTCTTCAGGTCGCGTTTTGACAGACATGTTGTGAATAAGCGAGGTCACCAGGTAACTGCCTTTGTCGGTAATTGCGACTGGAATCTGCGTTTTCCTGAGCAGTTCCAGGATACGTTTGCCTGGCTCTATGGCACGGGTCATGATGATGCCTGCCAGGCTGCCGCGACCGTCCATCTGTGCTTTGGCGATCGCTGCCAACAGGATGTCTTCCTGATCGCCTGCGGTGATGACGAGAATACCCTCTCCCAGATTATTGAGGAGACTCTGAGCGGACATGGCGCCGATCACAACGCGTCGAATCCGATTGTTGCGCGCCCATTCCTCTCCGTTGATCCAACGGGCTGCAGTCTCTTCCACGATTTGATCCAATGAAGGTGAGGCGAGTATGTTTTCCTCAGGCATGACACCGAGTAGCGGGATTCCCATGCGTTTCAGTGCGATTCGGCTGAACTCCTCCACCATCTCCACTTTATCGGCACGCACCTTGTTGAGGATTACGCCCACAATGGGAATGCCGAATTGCTGAAACAGAGCCTGGTTAAGAGTGATTTCGTCAATGCTTTTGCCGATTCCGCCTTCGGCAACCAACACCACGTTCGAGCGCAGGATGTGGGCGGTTTTGGCATTGGACAGGTCGAAAACGGAACCAACCCCCGCATGTCCCGTCCCTTCAATCAGGGTGAACTGCTTGTTGTCCGATGCCTGGTCAAAGGACCTGCAGACCTTGTCGACCAACTGTGGGTGCAATCGTTCAGGGTCCTGCAGGTAACGGCGGCTGAAAGTGCGATCTATGGTTACCGGACTCATCGTTTCCAGAGGAGTCTGCAAATCGTATATGGTGTCGAGCAGAACGGAATCTTCGTCGACAAGAAAGTCTTTGATGCGAACGAAACGCTGCCCCACGGGTTTGATGAAACCGATATTGCCCAGCCGTTGCTGCAGAGTGGTGTACAGCCCGAGACAGGTGGTGGTCTTGCCATGGTTCATCCGTGTGGCAGCCACAAAAATGCGACGAACCGTTTTGTTTTTCGGGTGGGTTAACTGGGCGCTCATACGATGAGGGAAGGATCAGAATTCTTCCGACTCGTAGAGCAGGGAACGGTCAATGGCGCGGTAGGCGACGACTACCGCCGTATGCAGGATGTCGTGTACGGAAGCTCCACGGCTGATTTCCGCCGCAGGCTTGATCAAGCCTGTGATGATCTGGCCGACGGATCGGTTGGGGGTTAATAACTGTAATAATTTAGAGGCAATATTGCCAGAGTGAAGATCGGGAAACACCAGTACGTCGGCTTTGCCCGCTACCGATCCTGAGATACTTTTATTGGCCGCGGCGATTTCACTCAGCGCCGTGTCCACCTGCATTTCTCCGTCTACCTCCATACGGACGCCGAGTTGTTTGGCACGCTCTCTCGCGTAGTGCAATCCAGCGCGCATTTTCAGTACTCCCTGGTTTTTGGATGTACTGCTTTTGGTGGTATAACTCAGCAAGGCCACCCTGGGAACATTGTTGGTCAGATGGTAGGCAAAGGCGGCGGTGGTCGTGGCGATGTCGCCGATCTGTTCTGCGGTTGGATCAGGCACCACCCCGCAATCTGCCAGGAAGAGATAGTTGCGATCGATCAGGTCGTTTTCCGACAGGTCGAGCATGATGAGGGACGATGCGGTCTGCACACCTTTCTGCAGGGGAATGATTTGCAGGATCGGGCGGAGTGCGCTGGATGCGGATGCGGTGGCTCCCGCCACGATACCATCCACCATGTTGGTAGCCAGCATCATGGCTGCAAAATAGTTGGGCATTTTGAGCGCGTCATGTGCCTGTGCGGTTCCCATGCCGCGGAAACGGCGCAATCCCTCGAAGCGTGTGGTCAGCAACTCGAATTCACTGGAATGTTCAGGCTGCAGGATGCGGATACCCTCCAGATCCACTCCCAGTTCCTGTGCCATCGCCTTGATCTTTGCGCGCTCCCCCAGCAACACGGGAACGCCCAGTTTCCATGTGGCAAACTGACGCGCTGCCTGTAGCACCCTGGGATCCTGTCCTTCAGGAAACACAATACGTTTGGGGTGGGTCTGTAGCTTCTGGAGGATTGGACGGAAAAACATGGTTGTCTATGCTATGAATACCACTTGCTTAAAAGATAGCTGAAAGCGTACAGGTTGAATGATTTCTTGCATCTGTTCAATCATTTAGGCCATGTGGGGCAGGAAAACCTGTAAAAACAGACTTTTTACAAGTCGGTGGCGTCACAGATGGGTGTCTGAACACGGTGATTTTCTGTGCGAAGCAGTAAAAACTTCTCATTGCAGTATATCGTGGAAATCGTGATGATTGCGCCTTTGTGATCAGGAACCATCATAGTTTGTCACGCCGCTGCGACGCTTTCAGTTCATGAGTCTGCGCCAATCGATACGAGCCCTGTGGGTGGTGTCGGGTTCGACGGCAGGATCACGGGTACTGGGTTTAGCCAGAGATATCCTAACTACTGCGAGTCTGGGTATCGGAGCCATCAGTTCCGCATTCCTGTACGCTTTTACGCTGCCTAACCTGTTTCGCCGCCTGTTGGGTGAAGGGGCGTTGACTTCTACACTGATTCCCTCC
>CAZYDZ010000247.1:0-3425 GCA_964646535.1 uncultured Opitutaceae bacterium | reverse complement strand
GCTCATCCTGTGGAAAACCTACCAACACTAGGCGATTGATTTGCGTAATGTGCGGCGCACCAATGAAACGTCAACATCAATTCGAAGTCTAACAAAGCGGTGAAAGAATCCCAAACGGGAATCCCAAACGTGTCAGGCGGCTGAATACTGAAAACGAGCGCCGAAGACGTCAGACGTAGAATTTTGAATATCCTCTCATTTTCAAGGCGCTCCCAGGGAGGGAGACGCTCGATGTGTCGAGACGGCATCTGCCACTTGGTTCCCTGAGGTCGCGGCGTAAAGCCGCTCCTACAGTGCGCATGCGGTGGCTTCTGTGATCCTGTACATCCTGTCCGTATTTTTTAGACAGGATTTACAGGATGAACAGGATTGAAGAAAAGGGAACTAGCGGAGAGGGTAGGGTTCTCGACAAGTCGAGATCGCCCTACCTATCGAAAACCAACGGTCATGGTCTTGACCTAGTGACTAGGACACGAAGGCACAGGATTTTCGGAGATGCCTTTATTCATCGTTCCTGTAGTTCGCCTTCGACGTATTGATGAATAAGGCTTGCAATGAGAGCCTGGTAGGGAAGGCCTTTGCGGACCGCCTTGCGTTGGATACCGATCCAATCACGACTGCTCAACCGGATGTTGATACGTTTATCCTTCTTAAAGGTGTTTTCTCCGGCTGCGGAGAGCATGCTCAACAGTTGTGGAGAGGGTTCTTCGAGTTTCAAATCCCCGCGATTATAGGCATCAGATATCAGTTTTTCTTCTTGGTTCATGGTTCAGCTCCTTTTCTTTTAGGTAGTCCTTGGTTGCCTTGCGATGCGGGAAGGCGGTTTTTAGGAAAATGGTGTCTTTTCCGATAACAAACGGGACGAAGTAAATGTAATCATGGATCGGAATGAGAAATACCTTTTGGTTTGGATATTGTGTCGGGTTGGGATGTGTGGTGACTTTCCATAAAACTCCCTGACTCAAGAGGAGAGCGATTTCCTCGAAAGAAATTTTCCTTTCTGCCTTCAGCCATTCGTTTTTTTCTGTATCCCACTCAAATTTCACCAACCTGAATTGTATGCCGATTAGGCATACTTGTCAAGTCCGGAGACGGAATACCGACGGAGGTGAGATGCCATTCACGTCGGACGTAGAATTTTGAATATTCTCAAGGACATTGCCAATCTGGAGACCGGTGTTCCCAGGGGGGGCAGAGTGACAATATTGGGGAGTGGGGTCGCGGCGTAAAGCCGCTCCTACAGTATTTCTATCTGCGTCAATCTGCGTTTATCTGTGGTTTTGCCTCTTCCGCCCTTTGTGTCCTGGTGACCTGGTGGTGAATCTTTTTTCCCCTACACACTCCACAGGCTGGCCCGCATTAGCCCAGCGACCCTTGAAGACGTAGCATTTGCACCGGAGTGATTTTCGAGGTCAGTTTCTTGCGCTCTTTTTCCAGCTTGCGAAAGTCACACTCTACTTGAATGCCGTGCCAGAATGTGTCGGACTGTCCAAAAAATGTGCCGAAGCGGATTGACATGGCGGGAGTAATGGAGCGTCGTCCCAAGACAATTTCATTGATTGCCCGTGGGGATACCCCGATTGCCCGGGCCATGGCATTTTGAGAGATACCCATGGGAGTCAGGTACTCTTCCAGTAGGATTTCTCCAGGTGTAATCGGTTTTTTCATTTTTATAACCTATAACGTTATTGGGTTTGCGTCAATGATAGTCCGTAATGGCAACTTCTTTTACCACCAGGACACGAAGCCACAGGGTTTCTGGGTGAGGCTTTTTCTCTTTCTTTATCTGCGCTAATCTGTGCAATCTGCGGTTCCATTCCGATCCTTTGCCTCTCGGTGGAATCTCTGTTAGGTCAGGAGGATGCCGAAGACGTCGGGCGTAGAATTTTGAACATTCTCAAGGACATTGCCAATCTGGAGACCAGTGTTCCCAGGGGGGCAGAGTGACAATATTGGGGAGCGGGGTCGCGGCGTAAAGCCGCTCCTACAGTATTTCTATCTGCGTCAATCTGCGTTTATCTGTGGTTTTGCCTCTCCGCCCTTTGTGTCCTGGTGACCTAGTGGTGAAAGCGGTTTACCAGACCGCTTTCTGTGGCATGAACTCGTGGATGATTTTGTCCTTGGTCAGCAAGGGGACCTTGAATATTTGGGCGGTGGCGACAATGGTACGATCGGCGGGATCGCGGTGTGCCCAGTCCAGGGCGAGGTTGTGCATCCAGATCTCGGCGCTTACAGGAATGAGTTCAAGAATCTGGGTTTTCATTAGTAAGCGGGTAAAGGCGTCCACGGTCATGCCGATATCCAGTGCGCCATTTTTGATTTTAACCCCTATTTCCCAGATGGAGATACTACTGGCGTAGCCTTTGCTTTTTTCCATTCGGCTGCAGATCTCACGACCTTTGTCGGAGAGTTTATCCGGGTCCAGTGCCCACCAGAGGAGCGCATGTGTATCGAGACAGATCATGGGGTTAAATCTCCGGCCATTCGCTCTCGGTTGGTTTCATCCAGTCTTTGCCATAAACCACCCGGCCCCGATAGGGTTTGAATATTTTTTCCGGCTTTTGCCTGGCCGGCTGGATTGAGGTGATTTTCAGCACCGGTTTGCCGTAATCGGTGACAATCAGCTCTTCACCCGATTGCTCCAGAGATCGAAAAATGGACAACATTTTCGATTTCAACTGGCTTTTGGAAATGGTTTTCATGAATCCATTATTAACCATAGTCATGATTATGGTCAACTTTATTGATGTCAGGGAAGGTCGCGGCGTAAAGCCGCTCCTACAGTTCATCTGCGATAATCTGTGCTATCTGCGGTTCCATTCCGATCCTTTGCCTCTCGGTGGAATCTCTGTTAGGTTAGGGTTGCGTTGGGGCGGGTGTTGTTGAAAGATGACGGGCTGTATGAGTTTTCCCACGTCTGAAGAGATTTTGCAGTTGTTTGAAGAGGCGCGTGCGTTGTTGCGCGGGCATTTTGTGCTGCGTTCGGGGTTGCATTCCGGGCATTTTTTCCAGTGTGCGCGGTTGTTTGAGGACATGGCGCGGGTGACGCAGGCCTCGGCGTGGCTGTTGCAGAAGCTGCAGGGGGTGTCGTTTACGACCGTGCTGGCGCCGGCGATGGGAGGCCTGGTGCTGGGGCAGGAAGTGGCGCGTCAGTCGAATGCGCGTTATCTGTTTGTGGAGAAGGAGGAGGGGCGGCTGGTATTGCGGCGCAATTTCCAGATTCATCCGGGGGAGAAGATTTTGATTGTGGAGGATGTGATTACGCGCGGGGGGCGCGTGCAGGAGGCGATTGACATTGTGCGGGCGCACGGTGGCAATCCCGTGGCGGTGGCGGTGCTGGTGGATCGCAGTGAGGGGAAGACGACGTTTGATGTGCCGCATTATTCGTTGTTTGAGATGAGTTTTCCCACCTACGAGGCGGACAA
>CAZYDZ010000246.1:0-3502 GCA_964646535.1 uncultured Opitutaceae bacterium | reverse complement strand
CGGGCTTTTAACAGACTGTGACCTGTGGGACATGTGACTAGAAGCTCGTCAGAGGGTAGTTCCAGTACGGTCAGGTTTTGTTCATCAAAAGGCGGACTGGCCAGTGCAAAGTCGAGTTTCCCTTCGTGAAGCTGTTGCAGCAGGTTTTGGGTGACTTCTTCGGTGAAGCCAACATGAAGTTGAGGATATTTGGAAATGAATTTTCCAATCAGACCTGGTGCGAGATAGGGAGCAATGGTGGGAATGGCTCCGATGCGAATCTCCCCCTGTAATAATTCCTGAAATTCCGATGCGATGTTCTGGATAGTGCGAAGTTCCGTCAGGATTTGTATGACATGCGGGTGGATTTTCTCGCCGAGCGGGGTCAATTGTGCGCGGCTGGTCGAACGCAGAAACAGATCGTCGCCCAGTTCTTCTTCCAGCTTACGAATCTGGTGGCTGAGAGTGGGTTGGGTGACGAAGCAGGCTTGCGCCGCCTGGGTGAAGTGGCCTGAGCGGGCCAGTTCGACAAAATATCTTAACTGATGAATCTCCATAGATAATATCTATTATTACCATTGTTCTAAAAGATTTTATTTATTTCAAGAAATTTGGTAGTATCGCAGGAATCCGGCGGATGCCGGGACTTTTCCCTGCTTAAACTATGAAGAATCAAAGACCGACACTCACCACGACGGGCGGCGCTCCGATCGCGGACAATCAGAACTCGATTACCGCGGGAGCCCGTGGACCGTTGCTGATGCAGGACTACCAGTTGATTGAAAAGCTGGCGCATCAAAACCGGGAGCGCATTCCCGAGCGCGTGGTACACGCGAAAGGATCGGGAGCATACGGTACGTTGAAAATCACCCATGACATTACCCGTTACAGCAAGGCCAGTATCTTTTCCGAGGTGGGCAAGGAGACTGAACTGTTTCTGCGCTTTTCCACTGTAGCAGGAGAGAAAGGCGCGGCGGATGCAGAACGCGACGTGCGCGGGTTTGCGATCAAATTTTACACTGATCAGGGCAACTGGGATCTGGTGGGGAACAATACACCGGTGTTTTTCGTGCGAGATCCCTCCAAGTTTCCTGATTTCATTCACACGCAAAAGCGTCACCCGAAGAGCAACCTGCGCAGTCCGACTGCGATGTGGGATTTCTGGTCATTGAGTCCGGAGAGCTTACACCAGGTGACGATCCTGTTTTCGGACCGCGGGATTCCACGCACATTACGTCACATGCATGGTTTTGGCAGTCATACTTACAGTCTGATCAATGCAAGCAATGAGCGCTACTGGGTGAAGTTCCACTTTAAGAGCCTGCAGGGAGTCGAGTGCATGACCAATGCGGAAGCGGAGCAGGTGATTGCGAAAGATCGCGAGAGTTCGCAGCGGGATCTGTTTGAATCGATTGAAAAGGGTGACTTCCCGCGCTGGCGGATGATGGTGCAGATCATGCCTGAAGAAGAAGCGGAGCGTTATCATATCAACCCGTTTGACCTGACCAAGGTCTGGCCACATGGCGATTATCCATTGATCGAAGTCGGTATTCTGGAGTTGAACCGCAATCCGGAAAACTACTTTGCGGAAGTGGAGCAGTCCTCGTTCAGTCCGTCGAACATTGTGCCCGGCATCGGTTTTTCTCCGGACAAGATGTTGCAGGGGCGCATCTTTTCCTATGCGGACGCACACCGTTATCGGGTGGGAACCCATTATGAGCAGTTACCGGTGAACCGTCCAAGGGTGCCGGTACACACTTACCATTTGGACGGACCGATGCGCTTTGACAGTCCCAAGGCGACTGATGCGTTTTATGAGCCGAACAGTTTTAATGGACCCGTTGAGAATAAGCAGTTTGTGGAGCCACCGTTGAAAATATCCGGCGATGCGGATCGCTACAATCATCGTGAGGGAAATGATGACTATACGCAGCCTGGTAATCTGTTTCGTCTGATGACTGCCGATCAACAGCAACAACTGTTTTCCAACATTGCGGCAGCCATGGGGGGAGTGCCGCAATTTATTGTTGAACGACAGTTGGAGCACTTTCGTAAAGCCGACCCGGCCTACGCTGAGGGGGTCAAGCGTGCATTGCAGGCAGCAGCCCAATAATCCTTGATGATCATGCAGGAGCAGATCCCGGTTTCTCCGGAAGAAGAACAGCGCTATGCAGAGTTGCAGGCGCTGGCTCTCGATTGTGCGCGCCACGGAGAAATCGGGATTCTGCTCCCCATGTTACAAGCTGGATTGCCCGTGAATCTTGCGGACCACAAGGGAAACTCACTGTTGATGCTGGCGGCCTATCATGGGCATGTGGAGACCACGCGGGTGTTGTTGGAGTCCGGTGCTGATGTGGATCGGCGCAACGATCGCAACCAGACTCCTCTCGGCGGCGCGGCTTTCAAGGGCTATACGGATGTGGCCCGTTTGCTGGTTGTACATGGCGCTGACCTCAATGCTGATAATGGCAATGGTATGACGCCCCTGTTGTTTGCTTCTATGTTTGGACGTACCGGGATGGTGGAATACTTGCGAACCGCAGGAGGAACCTACGGAGGAAAGAGGGTTCTGTCCATGTTGGCTCGTATCGGGGGATGGGTGGTTGGCTGCCTGAGGAAAATCGTAGCCTGAGTCGGGGCGTGACACGAATGTTGCTAGTTAGATCCGACCCTACCTTATCCGCAGATATGAATATCCGGGCCTGGGAAATTGTTTGAGGGAGCCTTTTGGGGAAACAGAGCCCTGAAATTCTCTTGACGAAACTTGTTATAGCGATTTAGATGTGTCCATAATCGGCTCCACACCCGGTTTCATTTACTCTTATGAAATCAATACATAAAGGGCGTGTGTGGGCTTGGGTGAAGCAGGAACTTCCTGTATGGCAGTCGGAGGGGATTATCACAGCAGAAGGCGCGGAGCGTTTGCGTGTCCGTTATGCCGCTCCTGACAATCGGGTCCGGCAACTCGGGCTCATCATGATTGCGGTATTGGGCGCCAGTCTGGTGGGCGCCGGTATTATTACGTTGCTTGCCTATAACTGGAATGAACTGGGACGTATGGAGCGGACTGTGATTTCGTTCCTGCCGTTGCTGGTGACGCAGGTTCTTGCTTGGTTGTCGATGACCCGCTGGAAGGATTCCACGGCCATTCGAGAATCGGTTTGCGTGGGTCTGATCGCGTCCATTGGTGCGGCGATATCCCTGATTGCACAGACCTACCAGATTGGCGGTAGCTTTAGTGGGTTCCTGCTCACTTGGTTTGTGCTGGCCTTGCCGGCCGTTTATTTGCTGAGTTCCGGGTTTGGTTATCTCTTGTGTCAGATCGGTTTGCTGGTTTGGGTGGTGGATCTGACCACAGTGGGGAGTGGAGGGGAGACTGCAAACTGGTATCCATTATGGATGGCGGTGACCTTGCCGTATTGGTTCATGATTCAGCGAAAGTCCGAACATCCATGGCAGTCTGTTTGCTTGAAGTGGCTATTGGCGGGTGTGTTGCCGATCGGTATTATGTGTTGGCTTGGGG
>CAZYDZ010000245.1:0-3519 GCA_964646535.1 uncultured Opitutaceae bacterium | reverse complement strand
TCTTACCTGCCTGGAATCTTGTAACCGGGCAGGAATTTCTTCTCGGCCTTGAACAATTCCAGCGTCATGTCGCGGATCTGGTCGGTGGTACAGACTGCCGCCGTCAGCGGATCCAGCATCAGGGCATGGATAGCGGCTTCCACGTTGCGCTCAATAGCGGCCGTCGCGGCCAGATCAAAGTAGCTCATGTTGCTGACGCAGATACCTGCCATCTGGGCGGGCAGTTTGCCGTAGCGGGTTGGATTGACGCCGTTGCGGTCAATCATACAGGCGACTTCCACGCAGCCATCCGAGGGCAGGTTGGTAATCAGCGAGCCAGCGCCACCCACGTTGTTCATCACATTGCCGTGGATGCGCAAAGGAGTATCCTTTTCACGGGCCTCAATGATCCAACTGGCGTATTCCCAACTGCGCTCCCACTCGATCGACTCCTTGCCAGCCAGCATGGACTGACGAAGCTTGTCGGTGTTTTTGCGCCACCCCGGCCACATGTTGCAATAGAAAGAGCTGCCTCCATCGTAGCCATCGCGGGAGAATTGTTTCAATGCAACTTTGTTCTTGCGGAAATAAGGCAGGTATTCGGACAGGTGACCACTGGACTCGGTGATGAACGCGCCGAAGTGCAGCATCATGTTCTTGCGTACGAGGTCCTTGGTATCATCCTGATTGGAAGGCTTGCCAGTCAGATCCTGCACCGCCTTTTTCTTCAACAGCGGATACAAGTCCTTGCCATTGTGTTCCAGTTTGGTGAACCAGGCGAGGTGATTGATACCCGCGCACTCCCAGTCCAGCTCCTTATATTCAATGCCGGCACGTCTGGCTAATAGGTGGCTGGTTCCCTGTACCGAGTGACAGAGCCCGACGATCTGCATGGAGCTGGTGCGGCCTGCTGCCAGACAGAGCATGCTCATTGGATTGGTGTAGTTCAGCACCAGCGCGTTTGGACAGAGTTCTTCGGCGTCGCGCAGGATGTCGAGCCACACTGGAATGGTGCGCAGCCCCTTGAATAATCCTCCTGGTCCCAGGGTGTCGCCGATGCACTGATCCACTCCGTATTTCAGGGGAATGTTGTTGTCAAATTTCACGCAGGAAACCCCGCTGACCTCGATACAATTGACTAGATAGTCAGAATCCTTCATTACCTTGCGGCGATCCGTGGAGGCGATGACTTTCCATTTGTCGGCTCCGCGGAAAGCAATCAGCTTCTGAATCAGCTTGGTCATGGTGTCCAGGCGCAAGGTGTCGATATCGACCAGCGCAATGGTTCCCCCTTGGTTATTCGGGAGTTGCAGGACGTCGCGCATCAGGCGCGGAGTGAATCCGCTGCCCGCACCGAACATGGTGATTTTAATCGGGCGCTGAAAACTGCCTGGAAGGCCAATACTGTTTTTCGCACTCTGTGTGTGTTCCGAGTGAAGCTTGGAGGTTTTTTTTGCCATAAAGTGATGTTTACTCTCGTCTGGGCTCAAATCGAGTGTAAATTAGTGATAATCAATTGACATTTTGTGATGTTGACGGAAGTAGAATACCCGATTCGTCTGTTGGGGGCCAGCACCTTGGAGGTCGTACGTTCGCCGAAGTATTTTTTTGATAATTCACTGCGCGGCGATACTGGATTCAACACCCTGCAACTTACCCTGAGCGGCTGTGGCGTGTTTTCGTATCAGCAGGTGGAGTATCAGATTAGAGAAGGACAGGCATTCCTTTTTTCTACGCCTGAGAGTTCTCATTACTATTACCCGTCCAATTTTTCCGAACCGTGGAAGTTCTGTTGGTTTACTTTTCAGGGAGCTTCTTCCTGGTGGCGGGATCTACGCATGCGCTTTGGCTCGGTAATCAGTATTCAGCAGAAAGGGAGGGCGATGGATAATATTATGGAGCTGACCACCCGCTTTCATCGGCAGAGTCTGCATGATACTTTACATGCTTCAGAGTTGATCTATCGGGCAATCATTGCGCTGGAACGCGAACTCACGCACGAGCAGGATGCTTCGCCAATTGACCGCGTGATGGAATTAATACGTCTGAATCCAGATCAGCCGTGGAGTGTTAAGGAGCTGGCGGAGCGCTATAACATCAGCCGCGAGCATTTCATCCGGCGTTTTACGGAGAAACATGGGATTTCTCCAGGGACAGCCATGCGGCGGGTGCGGTTGGAACGCGCATTGCGACTGGTGGTCTCCACCAACTTGCCAATTCGGGATGTGGCCCGCCAGTGCGGCTACAATGAGCTATCCTCTTTCTGTCGTGCGTTTCGCCAGGAGCATCACATGCCTCCAGAGCAATTCCGCCATGCGGCCTTGTGAGCCTGACCTCGTTTATTCGCTTTCTTGCAACGTCTGTGCTATAATTGCAACTACACTCCTATTGTAGGATGAATAAAAGGGTTTTATAATATTGCCTGAATTATCGCTCCTCAACCCCTTTGTTCTTCTATGAAAACGATGCAGAAGTTATTCTACCCGTATAATGTTATCTTCATTTCCATCTCTTTTGTTACGGTCGCCATAGGCCTGTTATTTCCTGGCTCTCTCCCTGCGCAGACGACCCATACCTGGATCGGGGACGATGTGGGGTCTTGGAATGTTCCCACCAACTGGTCGTCCAGCGCGGTTCCCGTCAATAACGACAGCCTGATTTTCACGGGAGACAACATTTACACCTTCAATGATCTGACTTCGACCGTTCTGTTGCGTCATATCACCTTTGACTCGAATGCGGGTGGGCCATTCGAGGTAGATGGCAATGCCTTTAACATCGGTGGTACGATGACCAACAACAGTGATTACGAAGTCACCATTTGGAGCAACTTTGGGATCAGAGCAGGAGGAGGAGCCATTCCCTACAGTAGAGACGGAACTCATGAGGGGTTGATTCTGGATGTTGGTCACGCGGGGATGACGCTTGCGGGAAGTGTGGCAACGGATCAATGGAGTCGCCATTTTATTAAACAAGGCACGGGTACCCTGACGATTTCAAGCACCGGTTCTGTTACTTCGAATCATATAATGATTATGGAAGGCACGCTGCATGTGGACGGTGGCGAGATCAAGCTATACAATCAGCAAAACAATAGATTGGGTCTGGGCAGTGGCTGGGCGGCGGATGCTCCGGAAACCTTTGCCTCGGCTACCCTATTGTTCACCAATGATGCCGTTGCTACTTTTGGAGGAACCAGTTTGCTCTTCTATTCGGGCATGAATCGGGTAGTGGTACAAAGCGGGGCGGTGGTCAATCTTGTTCCTGGAACTTTTGACTCCAATTTTCCGCCTGCGCCCAACTCGAATGCCTCCGATGACAGTGGGAGGGCTCCTCGAATGGCTACCATGCATTACGATTTAACCCAGCAAGGCGAGGGAGGACTCTATGCGGGCAGTACTGGAATCTGGGCGTCCCATATTATCGTTTCCGTTGACACCGCCAATGGCGTGAAGACGGGTTTCGGCTATCGGGCGGCATGGGATGCGGAAGCCGATGAGCCCCCCACCAGAGCGGAAATTGCCACTCCCTACCTGACGC
>CAZYDZ010000244.1:0-3583 GCA_964646535.1 uncultured Opitutaceae bacterium | reverse complement strand
ATAAAATCCTTGATGGAGAGAATGGTAATTCCGTCCTGGGTTTTGCGGCTGATGTCTTCCCCGCTGACCACGTAGCGTGGACCCGTAGCGGGATGGTCCTTGATGATTTCACGCAGTCCCTTGAGTTCGGAATCCCGAACATGACGACTGGATTTACACTCGATCAGACAGGCCAGGTCGTTGATAACGAAGTCAACTTCAATGCCAGAACTCAATCGCCAAAAACTGAAGTCGGCAAAACGTTGATGATAGGCATTGTAGGTGCGCAGTTCGTGAAATACCCAGTTCTCGAATGCCTTTCCCCATAGTTCCGCTCCCGGAAGGAGACTTTTCCGTTTGGCGAGAAAATTGACGACCCCAACATCGTGAAAGTAAAATTTGTCAGCAGTCGAAAGTCGTCTTTTGGGGCGCCTGCGATAGACAGGGAGCATCGTGGCAATCCATGTGTCACACAAAATCTCGAAATAACCGCGTACGGTTTCTCTGGACACTCCCAGCTCACGGGCAAAGTTGGTAAAGTTTATTTGTTCGGTATCCCCAAGGGCCGCCATATTCAGGAAATTGGAGAATGGAGGCAAGTTGCGCACCAAACCTTCCGCCATCACTTCTTCTTTCAGATACTCTCCGACATAAGCATTGAGTAATGGAGTGGGGTCTTCGCTGAGATAAATGCGGGGAAGTGTTCCGTGGTTGATCACCCGTTCCAGGCGAAAATCCTCTCCCATCTCAACCGCGTTAAGACCAAACATCGTGTGGCTGATTGCGCGTCCTCCCAACAGGTTGCCATGCCCCCGTTTGAGTTGACGCGCACTCGAGCCGCATAGTGCGAAATGAATCCCTCTGGTCTCGTGCAAATAGTGGACTTCGTCCAATAACGCGGGAACTTTCTGGATTTCATCTATCACCACCATCGAAGCTGGCTGAAAATCCAGCTCTTCGCGCAATAACTCAGGGTTGGTGCTATAGCGGCGAAAGCTGTCTGCCCGCAATAAATCAATCCATCGACTGTCTGGATAGCGGTCGCGGAGTAGTGTGCTCTTGCCCGTCTGGCGAGCACCCCACAAAAAAAAAGTGCAGCTTCCCTCTGTCGGGAGCTCCATATTCCTTTTGTAATTCGCCATTATCCGATTGCATTTTGCATGTAATTCGCAGCTAGTCAATGCGAATCACGGACTTTTCATTTCGTGATCCTGTATATCCTGCAAACGCTCCCACATGGATACCCAGCTTCTCCGCAAGCCAGGAGCGGATTTCGATTTTCAGGAAACCATCCTCTACGGAACCGATTCCCTTGGCGAACGGAGCGAGTTCACTGCCGCCCACCTCCCGCGGGATTAGAAGCATTATTTTGCTCCCAACATCCTCAACGGGGCCGCTAATGGAGATTTTATTGAGGTTAGGCTGGTTGGGATACGCTTTCGAGTTTGTCCCACAATTTGCTCAGGGACCAGAGGGAAGTGATCTGGCCTTTGCTGCGTGCTTCTGCCTGGTTTCCCCCGTAAACAATGACGCCTGTGGGCCCGTTGTCTTGGCGCAGGGATTGAAAGGTTTCGAAATTTTGAAACCAATCTGATGCTACTGTCTGGCCCGATTTGATTTCTACCGGAATCCAATCGGGCCCCATTGGGTAGAGTAAGTCGATTTCGCATCCTGTGCTGTCGCGGTAGAACAGTAAACGGCCTTGTTTGCCCTGGTTGTGGCGACGTTTGAGTAGTTCGGAAACGACCAGATTCTCAAATAGATGACCTCGCAGCGGATGAGTCTTGAGGTGATGGGGGGTCTCCATTCCGCAGAGCCAGGTGGCCAGTCCAACATCGTGAAAATAGAGTTTGGGTGTTTTTACCAGGCGCTTGCGAAGGTTGGCGTGGTAAGGGGCCACCCGATAGAGAATAAAGCTCGTCTCCAGCAGGTGTAGCCAATCCCTGGCTGTAGTCGCCGATATCCCCACGTCGTTACCCAGTGCAGTGAGGTTTAATAGCTGCCCCACTCGTCCCGCGCACAGGCGGACAAACGTTTCAAAGGTTTGTAGGTTTTGCACGTTCAGAAGTGCCCGTACATCTCTTTCCACATACGTCATGAAATAATTTCGATATGCGGTTTCCGGATCGATCTTTCGATCATAGATTGCCGGGTAAAATCCCTGGTGCAGCAGTGAATCGATGGAGGCTCCTTCATGAGTCGAACGGATTTCCTCCAGGCTGAGCGGAAGCAAGGTGAGAATCGCGGTTCGTCCTGCAAGTGATTGCGACACGTCACGCATCATCAGGAAGTGTTGCGATCCAGTCAGAATATATTTTCCCGCAACAGGAGCTTCATCTACCTGGGTCTGGAGATAAGAAAACAAATCAGGGACTCTCTGGATTTCATCAAAAATGGCCCCGCGGGGATACTCATTCAAAAAACCACGCGGATCTTTCAACGCATAAGAACGCCGATCGGGATCTTCCAGCGAAACATACGGTTTGTCTGGAAAGGTCGCCCGCGCCAACGTGGTCTTTCCAGATTGACGCGGCCCCACAATCGTTACCACCGGATAGACCTCCGCAGACTTTTTCACCTCCGCCTGTAACCGTCTCGGTATCATAACGGCGATCTTAGGCTATATTTCATGCAAATCCAAGAAAATTTCTCGGATTTGCAATGCATGGCTACGGGCGATTTCACCACAAAGGCATTGCACCGCCGAATCCTCGTGTGCTTTTTGCTTCGTGATCCTTTTTAGACAGGATTTACAGGATACACAGGATTGAAGGCGCGGTTTCCCTTGTAGGAGCGGCTTTACGCCGCGACCCGGTAATTTTGAACCGCAGATTTTCAGGATGAGCGCAGATGAGGAATCTGATGAATCAGAAGATATCCGAATGGGTTCCTGTTCGGGCTAACGCCAATTCTTCAGTGTTGGTTTGGTAAATTAGCAACCAGTCTGGCTCGATATGGCAATCGCGCCAGCCTTTCCAGTTTCCAGTAAGTGCATGGTCTTTGTACGAGGACGGAAGTTCGTTTCCAGCAACCAGTATTTGAATTACCGCTTCGAGTTTCCCAAGATCCTTCCCTCTCTTTTGCAAAAGTCTGATGTCTTTCTTGAACTGCGTAGCGGTACGGATGCTTTTCACTGTTTCCAGGATGCAAAGAGTTGACCGGCTGTTGCAACGCGTTCGCCCTTGCCCTGCTCCAGCTCGAAAATGGCTGCCTGGGTGGTCGCGTTGGGGATTTGAGGGAGCTTGATCTCAAGCGGGTAGCCCTGGTGAGCAATCACCTGATGCATCATAATCCGAATCGCGTCTCCTGTGGTCATACCTAACTGAGACAGAATTTTCTCTGCCTGCTTCTTCACTTTCGGCTCAATACGAGCCTGAACGGTAGCAGTCGCACTCATCCATCCATACTATTTGCAAAAAACTGCAAATGTCAATCATTTGATTGCAAATGGCATCTCGTGATTCGATCCGTTTTTTAGACAGGATTTACAAGATACACAGGATTGAAGGTGCGGTTTCCCCTGTAGGAGCGGCTTTACGCCGCGACCCAGTCGACGTGGCTCCCAGGTCTTTGTGATATCGGCTTGCATCGATGGTTTGTTGGA
>CAZYDZ010000243.1:2662-3589 GCA_964646535.1 uncultured Opitutaceae bacterium | reverse complement strand
GGCATTTCGGTAGGCAAATCCTTGGCGCTGTGTACCGCAATATCCGCCTCTCCAGATAGCAACGCTTCCTCCAGTTCGCGGGTAAACAGTCCTTTGCCCCCCTCCTGGATCAGCGACCATTGAGTACGCTGATCTCCAGTGGTGACCATCGGCAGAATCTCCACCTCGGCATCTGGAAAACAAATCTGTACACGCTCCGCACAGAGCTCTGCCTGAGCCATCGCCAACGGGCTTTTGCGGGTTGCCAGACGAATCTTTTTCTTTTCCATACCCAATGAATCAGCAGACAGTATAAAACGAAAAAACTCACCTCCTCCCAGGGAGAAGGTGAGTTTGTATAAAAACTGGAAGTGAATCAGTTATATGCAGCTTGAGCACCCTTGATATTGCGTTTGGCAACCCAGGGCATAAGGGAGCGAAGACGTTGACCGGTCTTTTCGATCTGGTGCTTGGCCCCTTCATTCAACAGCTTGTTGTAGTTTTTCAAGCCACCTTCGTACTCCTTGACCCACTCCTTGGTGAACTTGCCACTCTGAATTTCCTTCAGGATCGCCTTCATCGCCTTCTTGCTCTGAGCAGTAATGACGCGAGGACCACGGGTGATATCACCGTATTTGGCGGTTTCCGAAATCGAGAAACGCATGCCCGAAACACCAGACTCAACCATCAGGTCAACAATCAGTTTCAATTCGTGCAAGCACTCAAAATACGCCATCTCCGGAGCATAACCCGCTTCCACCAAAGTCTCAAAACCTGCAATGACCAGCGCGCTGGCGCCACCACAGAGAACAGCCTGCTCACCGAACAAGTCGGTTTCACACTCTTCCTTGAACGTGGTCTGAATCACGCCTGCGCGTGTACCACCGATACCTTTGGCCCAAGCCAGGGCAATCTGTTTGGCCTTCTTGCTGGCATCCTGTGCCACAG
>CAZYDZ010000243.1:1286-2652 GCA_964646535.1 uncultured Opitutaceae bacterium | reverse complement strand
ATCAGGGATGGAACACCCTTGCCCTCGACGTACTGGGAACGCACCACGTGACCAGGCCCCTTTGGCGCCACCATGATCACATCAATTCCCTTAGGAGCTTCGATCAACCCGAAGTGGATCGCCAGACCGTGCGTGAACAACAGGCATTTGCCAGGTTTCAGGTTCGGCTCGATGTCGTTCTTGAAAACCTTGGCCTGTACCATGTCTGGAACAGCAATCATGATGACGTCAGCCTTCTGCACAGCCTCAGCCGTGTTGTACACTTCGAAGCCATGACTCTTGGCCACGGGAATCGATTTGCTCTTGGGATATAGCCCGATGATCACCTTCAATCCGCTGTCGCGCAAATTGAGGGCATGGGCATGGCCCTGAGATCCGTAGCCGATCACCGCGAGGGTTTTCTTCTTCAGGATCTGCAAGTTAGCATCTTTGTCTGTATATACTTTTGCTGGCATGAATGTGCGTTATGTTGATTTAAAAGGGAATACTCACTTGCGCTCAAGAGCAAGGTTGCCCGTGCGCGCCAATTCAATAATGCCAAAACCTTCGATCAGGTCGAGAAAAGCCGCAACCTTACCCTCGTCTCCAGTCATCTCAATAATCATGCTGGTGCGGGCCACATTGATGATCTTGGCACGAAATATTCCGCAAATTTGCAAAATTTCCGACCGATTCTTTTCCGTTGCGCTAACCTTGGCCATGACCAGTTCACGCAATACTGCCTGACCCTGGGCAAAAATTTTGACATCGAGTACGTTGATCAGCCGTCGCAACTGCTTGACCAGTTGGTCCAGTACCGTGTGGTCCCCATGTACCGACACAGTGATACGTGAAAAATGCGGGTCATTGGTGGGGGCCACGTTCAGGCTGTCGATATTGAATCCTCGACCGCTGAACAGCCCAGTAATTCGGGCCAACACCCCGAACTTGTTTTCGACTAAAACCGATAGCGTATGTTTCATGATACTGGGATATTCCCACCCGAAATGATGGTGGACGGCGAGGGACTCGAACCCCCGACCCTCTGGGTGTAAACCAGATGCTCTAACCAACTGAGCTAGCCGTCCTCTACTTGAGCAAAAGAGACAGGAAAAACATTATTCCAAGCAATCACAAGCCCGAAATGACATCTTCGTCGTTTTTCGGCTTAAAATCGTATCCTTTTTTAACGAGCAGGCAATAATTTGTCTTCCACCAACGCCTCGGCGATTTGAATCGCATTGAGCGCAGCCCCCTTCCAGAGCTGATCTCCGACGATCCAGAACGCCAGACCATTATCAAACAGGCTGTCGATACGCAGGCGACCGATTCCGCAGTTTTCCTTGCCGGCATAATGAATCGGCATCGGATACTGGCGGTTTGCCGG
>CAZYDZ010000243.1:0-1276 GCA_964646535.1 uncultured Opitutaceae bacterium | reverse complement strand
AACCAGATGCTCTAACCAACTGAGCTAGCCGTCCTCAACTCGGGCAAAAGATGTAAGAAATACATTATTTCTGGCAATCACAAGCCCGAAATGACACTTCCCGTTTTTTTCTGGCCATTCTTTGCCATGCCCCGGGCTTCAACGAACGGATATCAGACCGTCCTCAATAAATGCTGCAGCGATCTGAACTGCATTGAGTGCTGCCCCCTTCCACAACTGGTCTCCGACAATCCAGAACGCCAGCCCGTTGTCAAACAAACTGTCCACACGCAAGCGGCCGACGGCACAGTTTTCCTTGCCCGCATAATGGATCGGCATGGGATACTCGCGGTTCATCGGATCATCAAACAACTCGACTCCTGATGCCTCCTTCAGGACAGCCCTGGCCGCCTCAACGGAGACAGAGCGTTCAAACTCCGCATGAATCGCGATGGAATGAGCCCGAAATACAGGTACACGAACACAAGTGGTGGAAACCTTTAGCGTGTCATGCCCCATGATCTTGCGGCTCTCCCACAGCATCTTCTTTTCTTCCTTGGTATAGCCATCCTCAAGAAACTGATCTACCTGCGGGATCAGGTTGAATGCAATCTGGTGAGGAAACACGGACGCAACAACGGGTTCTCCCTTCGCCCATGCGTGCACCTGCTTGTCCAATTCGTCCATCGCAGCGGCCCCCGCACCCGACACGGCCTGATAGGTGCAGGCAACAAAGCGGGTCAGTCCAAACGCATGGTGCAACGGATACAATCCCATCAGCGATATCGCCGTCGAGCAATTCGGATTGGCAATCAGATTTTTGTGACCGTGTAACGCCGCACGATTGATCTCGGGTATCACCAGCGGAACGTGTGCATCCTGACGAAACGCAGAACTGTTGTCCACCACGACACATCCCTTCTCAGCCGCAATAGGGCCGAACTCTCTGGATATGCTGCTGCCCGCACTGAATATGGCAATATCCAGATCATCAAACACCTCTGGCTTCAGCTCTTCAAATGTCCACGTTTTACCCCTTACCTGCACACTCTTACCCGCCGAACGAGCGGACGTGAAACAACGAATCCGGGAAGCAGGGAACTTCCGATCCAGCAACAACTGAATCAGCTCTTGACCTACTGCACCGGAGGCACCGACTATTCCTGTCTTGTACATACTGAAGTATTGATCTGCGTGAACTTCCCCTATCAAAGAATCGAATTCCGAAGCCGTGAACTGGGTTTGCAACTATCAAGCCAATCCCTCTTTGTGTCTATCAGCAAGAAGAAATTATTTC
>CAZYDZ010000242.1:0-3600 GCA_964646535.1 uncultured Opitutaceae bacterium | reverse complement strand
CCCAGTTCATCCCCGTAGGCAAGACCAAAGCGTTTGGCGCCGTAATCAATGGCGAGAATACGCAAATTCATCAGCGTCGATTGGCAAGAGAGAAGTAATAAAGCATCCAGATGAGCGTACTGACAAAGGCCGCAACGTAGGTGAAGGCGGCAGCGTCAAGAGTGCGGGTGACACCCTCGATTTCGCGATTGTCCAGAATGCCCAGTTGCAGCAACTGTTTTTTGGCCCGTCGGCTGGCGTCAAACTCGACAGGCAGGGTAACCAATTGGAACAGAGTCAATACCAGGTAGATGCCGACAACCGCGTAGAGCATGGTTTTGCCCAGTGCGGGACCGAACAGGCCGAACAAGGCGGCGACCATGATAATTGGCAAGAGTTTGGAGCATAATGTGGTCACTGGCACCAGCGCCATGCGGAGATTCAACGGGGCGTAACCAACAGAGTGCTGCAGGGCGTGTCCCGCCTCGTGGGCCGCCACTCCCAGTGCTGCCAGGCTGTTACCGTGAAAGTTGGCCTCGCTCAGAGCGAGCGTTTTTTTCGACGGGTGGTAATGGTCCGTGAGGAACCCGCGTACAGGAATCACCTGTACGTCGTGGATGCCTGAGTAACGCAGAATATGACGCGCGGCCTCGGCCCCCGTCATTCCCCGCCGCGAGAAGATTTTGCTGTAGTGATCGTATGTGGATTTGACGCGATATTGAGCGTACAGGCTCACCGCAAACGTCAGGATGATGAGTAAAAAGAGTAAGTACATCAGGTTGAAATGAAGGCTGAACGAAGCAAAATACAGAGAATAGAGTAGCCACAGGAAAGAATCATTCCTGATTATCTGGATACGAAATTATAAAAATAGACACGGGACAAGGCATTTGGTCTTGATTTTACACGCGGCAGGTATCAGCAAAGAACAAAAGCATTAACTGAATTTATGAAAATAGGCGTACAACTCTACACATTGCGTGATTATTTAGCAACGACGGACGATGTTTATCGCACGTTTGAACGTGTGAAGAAACTCGGTTTTGATGCAGTGGAAGTTGCCTGTATCGGGGCCGGCGTTACCACCGAAGAAGTGGCGAAGGCCGCCCGTGACAATGGATTGGACATTGCCGCCACTCATATGGGGTGGGGGCAATTTGTCAGCGATACGCAGCGGATGATTGAGATTCATCAGGCATGGGGCTGTCGTCACGCAGGAGTTGGCGGTTTGGCTGGCTCCATGACATTGGAAACCATTGATCATTTTGCCAGTGAGCTGGCAGTGGTGGCTCCCAAGCTGAGCGCGGCAGGGATCGATTTCTTCTTCCACAACCACAGCCGTGAGTTGTTTCATGTCGAAGGTAAGCCATGGCTGGAGCATCTGTACAGCCGTATTCCAGCAGATCAGCTCAAGGCTGAACTGGATGTGTACTGGATTACCGCAGGTGGCGGGGACCCCGCAGCCTGGATACGCAAATATGCGGGACGCATGCCAACCGTACATTTGAAGGATATGGCAGTGATGGAAAATCAGGAACAGCGGTTTGCCCCTGTAGGTTCAGGCAATCTTAACTGGCCAGAAATTTTCAAGGCCGCCCGTGAGGCGGGTGTGGAATACGGTATTGTGGAACAGGATACCTGGTACGGAGCTGATCCATTCGACTGTATTGAAAGCAGTATTCGCTATATTCGGGCAGGGAATTTTATCTGAACCATCCCTGAGCAGAGATGATTGGAACGACTGATCACGCGTTTTAACCAGAATATTGAATTTATGAAAATCGGTGCACAACTCTATACATTGCGTGAATACATGAAGACGGCAGACGATGTCTTTCGCACGTTTGAACGCGTGAAAAAGATCGGCTACGACAATGTGCAGGTTTCGGGGGTTGGTGCGGCTGTCACGCCAGAGGAAGTAGCCAAGGCAGCCCGTGACAATGGATTGTCGATTGTGGCCACCCACATGGCCTGGGGACAGTTCGTGGAGAATACAGAGCGCGTGATCGAGATTCATCAGATATGGGGTTGCCGTCACTCTGGTGTGGGTTCCATCGGTGCGGTGATGTCGTTGGAGGTAATTGATCATTTTGCAAAGCAGTTGGAAGTCGTGGCTCCCAAACTGACTGCGGCAGGTCTGACATTCTTTTTCCACAATCACAGCCGTGAGCTGTTCCATATTGACGGAAAACCCTGGTTGGCGCATCTGTACGATCGTATTCCAGCAGAGCATTTGCAGGCCGAACTGGATGTGTACTGGATTACGGCGGGGGGCGGAGATCCTGCTGCATGGATTCGCAAGCTGGCAGGTCGCCAGTCGGTGATACACCTGAAAGATATGGCGGTGCTGGAAGATCAGAGCCAGCGCTTTGCTCCAGTAGGATCAGGAAACCTCAACTGGCAGGCAATCTTTGACGCGTGCCGCGAAGCGGGTGTGGAATATGGTCTGGTGGAGCAGGATACCTGCTACGGCGCCGATCCGTTCGACTGTTTGGAAGCCAGCCAGCGCTATATTCAGGCAAATATGTAAGAGCCGGCTTGATACCGCAGCCCAAACATCGCGCTAGGGAAATACCCGCGCACCGATCCTGTTCATTGTCTGTTAGACTTCCAGCAGCAGGCGTTCGGGGTCTTCGATGGCCTGTTTGATTTTGACCAGGAAGGTGACTGCTTCCTTGCCGTCCACGATACGATGGTCGTAGGAAAGGGCGAGGTACATCATGGGGCGAATGACTACCTGACCATTGACAGCCACGGGGCGTTCCTGAATGGAATGCATTCCCAAAATACCGCTTTGTGGAGGATTAATGATCGGAGTGGAAAGCAGGGAGCCGTATACGCCGCCATTGGAAATCGTAAATACGCCGCCTTCCAGATCGGAGATTTGGATTTTGCCCTCACGAGCTTTTTTGGCAAAGGCCCCCAGCTCTTTTTCGATATCAGCAAAGGAGAGTTGGTCACAGTCGCGCAGAACAGGAACCATGAGACCCTTGTCCGTACCCACGGCTACACCGATATCGTAATAGTGGTTTTGAATGATTTCCTCGCCTTCGATGCGGCCATTCAGTGTCGGCACTTCCCTCAGCGCCTTGACCACCGCTTTAATGAAGAAGGACATGAAGCCCAGTTTCACACCGTGGCGGGCAACAAAGTCATCCTGATATTTTTTGCGCAGGGTCATGATGCCTGACATATCGACCTCGTTGAAGGTGGTCAGGATTGCGGATTCCTGCTGTACCGAGACCAGGCGCTCGGCGATCTTGCGGCGCAACGGAGTCATGCGTACACGACTGACACGCGGTCCTGATGAGGACGTTGACGGCGCTGTTGCGGTCTTGACAGGGGTGGAAGCTGAAGCGGGTGTGGGCGCAACGGGCTTGTCTGCTGCCGCCTGCAGCATGTCTCCCTTGGTGACACGGCCATCCTTGCCAGTGCCACTGACGTTGGCAGGGGAAATACCTGTTTCTTCAGCGATACGGCGGACCGCAGGGGAGGCTGGATGTTCCTGTGAAGCTGTTGGCTGTTGGGGCTGTGCAGATGGCGCTGATGGAGCCGCAGGAGCGGCTGGTGCGGGGGCGGAAACGGATTCGTCAATGACTGCGACCACCTGGCCGATTTCCA
>CAZYDZ010000241.1:0-3609 GCA_964646535.1 uncultured Opitutaceae bacterium | reverse complement strand
GGGAGCCGGTTTCATAGATCCGGCGACTGCCGGGAAAGCTTTGCAGAGAATCGCGGTGTGACTGATTTTCCTGGATCATAAAATTAAGCTGTTTGAAGAATCGAACGAAGTCGGGACTCTTCTCCAGGAATGTGGACATGCGTTGCAGAACGCCTGCCAACGGTTTCCCTACGCCGGTATGAGCCGAATCAGGTTCCAGGAGAAAATCCCAAGGGTTGAAAACCGGAACGCGGTTTAATCTCAGCCTCCCGCCGGAGACACCCCAATAACAATGTTGGTGGGATTAGCCTACGGGAATGATTCCAGGATGCAAGCAATTCTATTGCGATTGCTTTTAGGTAAATCCTTTGCAACCTAAAGTGAAGACTTGCCCCGTGTCGTCAAGCCTATCCATTATAAGCTTATACCTGAAACCCAGGAATGTTCCATGTCTGAAGCACACAATCATTATGCCGTAGAGTTGAAAGGAATGACCAAGGACTTTTCCTTGGGAATGGGACCAGTCAAGCTGCGGGCGGTGGAAGATCTCAGTTTGCAGATCCGGGATAATGAAATATACGGGTTGTTGGGCCCTAATGGGTCTGGCAAGTCTACCACGCTGAAAGTATTGTTGGGATTATTGGCCCCCACCCAGGGTAGTTGTGAGATTTACGGACGACCCAGTACGGATGTCCGCAGCAGGGAATCAGTGGGTTTTCTGCCTGAGGCGCCCTATTTCTACCGTTTTCTGTCTGGTTATGAATTAGTCAGGTTTTACGCGAAGATTTGTCAGGTGGCCAAATCGGAACGGGAAGACCGCGTGCGCGATGTGATCGATCTGGTCGGTATGACGGAAGCGGCACATCGGCGTGTGGGCACTTATTCCAAGGGGATGCTGCAGCGTATTGGTCTGGCTCAGGCATTGGTACACGATCCGCGACTGGTGATTCTTGATGAGCCGACTGCGGGCGTGGACCCTATCGGTTCCGCCGCCATCGCGGATATCATTCTGGAACTCAAGAGAAGAGGCAAAACCGTCCTGCTCTGTTCGCACTTGTTGGCACAGGTGGAGGGTGTCTGTGATCGAATCGCGATCATGAACAAGGGCAAGCTCGTCACGGAAGGACGGGTAAAGGACCTGTTGGTGAAAGAAAGCGAGAGTTATATTAAATTGGAGCATCTCAACCCTGAACAGGAAAAACGCGCGCTTGAGGTGTTGAAGGCGGCCAATATCCCTGTGCTTGCCGTTGAACATGGAAGGATTCGTCTGGATGAGCTGTTTCTCAATCAGGTGACGGACAGGAATAGCACGGGAAAGATTAATCAGGTGGCGGAGGACAAACTATGAATTTTGCATATTTTTCCATTACCCGCGTATGGCAGATAGCCTCGCTTACCATGTTGGAGGCGATTCGTCAGAAATTGTTCCATTTTCTATTGTTGCTGGGAGCCGTGCTGATGGCCAGCTCGCTGTTATTTCGTGAATTCAATTTCGGATACCACGAGCTGAAGTTCATTCTGGATATCGGTTTTGGGGTGATTGTCCTGTTCGGTTCTGTGCTGGCCATTGTAGGTATGGCGCAGATGTTCTATACTGAAATGGATAATCGAACGGCGTTGACGTTATTAGCCAAGCCCGTGCTCAAGGCGGAATTTCTCACGGGGAAACTGTTGGGGATTATACTGGTATTGCTCTGTTTCGTGGTGCTGATGAGCCTGGTTCTGGCGGGGCTGATTTACTGGCGCACGATTGCGTTGCAGGAGTTTGAGAACAACGATATTCAGCGCATTTTACCGTGGGATGTATTGTATTATTCCTTTTTACACTGGGTGCGTCTCTCTGTTCTGGCATCCATCACAATCTGTGTTGCCAGTTTTTCCTCAACAAACCTGTACACCGTGATTGTTTCGTTCATGTACGGTCTAATCTGTCAGACGCAGCATGTGGCACATACGAACTGGGGAGACTCCACCAGCGCATTCGTAAAGAATCTGATTTGGTTCCTGGGGTTGTTCTTCCCGAATCTGCAGATGTTTAATCTGACCGATATGGGCAAGAGCGGGACGAGTCTTACCACGGTGGAGTATTCATACATTGTCGGCTATGGAGGAATCTATGTGCTGGTGTTCCTTGCCCTGGCAGTGTGGTTTTTCCGCAATCGGGAGATATAAGGGATGAAGCGTTTGCCTGGAAGTCGTTATCTGGTCTTGTTTCTGGTCCTTGGTCTGGTTGGGTTGGTCACCTATCCGCTGGAACGCAGGATATGGACGCGATTGGAAGCGGATCAGCCAGCCTTGCAGTTGAAGAATCTGGAGGAGGCGATGGGGCAGGGAATCCTGATCGGAATGTTTGGTGGTTTCCGTACGTTGTTGGCGGACATGCTTTGGCTGAAGGGGCATACCTATTGGGAGAAGTATGATCTGCCTACTACCATGACCATGATCAATCTGACGACTACCGTGGATCCCAGGCCGATGTTTTTCTGGATCAATGGAGCGCGCATCATCGGTTTGGACATGCCTGTGTGGCGGACCCGTGAGGAGGGAGATTACGAGGATTTGCCGGAAAGCCTGATCCTCGGGATACAACAGGAACAGGCCGAGCGGGCGATTCAATTGATTGATCGGGCGTTGGAATACCATCCTGATCGTTCCACGTTATATCTGGAAAAGGGATGGTTTCTGCTCGATAGGATGAAGGATATGGACGCTGCGGCAGAGCAATATCTCATCGGCTCCAAACAGCACGATTCACCGCCGTACGCAGCCAGAATCTACGCGGAACTTTTGAAGCGGATGGGGCGTAAAATGGACGCGTACCATTATCTGCGTGAACTCTATCCGACGCTGTCATGGGATCACTACGTCGAACGAAAAGAAGTGGTGAAAGAGCGTATCCTGGAGTTGGAGGAAGAACTGAACATTCCTGCGAACCAACGCTTACCTGCTGAAGAATAGCAGGCGGACGAAGCAAATTTTTAGCGGTTGCAAAAACAGAACTCGCTTGCCTGTTTAGCCTCTTTTTGCCAAAACGAAAGCGTCTGGGGAAGCACATCACAACGTCGGTTGCGGTCACTTTGTGGCATCCTGCTTGTGTCGGACGGATTTTATGCAAAGGCGGACTTGTCTCCGCTCAGGAAACGGTATGGTTATGGACACGGATAACAGCAAAGAACAGTTTATCGATACTCCTGAAATCAAAAACCTGATTCAACAAAAGAATTGGAGGGTTTTGAGTACGCGTGTTGCTTCGTGGCCTGAGGCGGAAGTGGCCGAGGTGATGAGTGAATTGGAGATTACGGATCGGGTAATCTTTTTCCGCATGTTGCCCCGCAAAATTGCCACTGAAGTATTTGCGCACCTGGAATCCGATGAGCAACAACAGCTATTGGAAGGTCTGGGTAAGGAAGAGACGGCGCGACTGCTGGATTCGTTGACTCCTGACGACCGTACCGCACTGCTGGGGGAGCTGCCTGCCAATGTATTGCAGCGGATGTATGCCATGATGAGTCCGGTAAACCTGGCTGTGGCACGTCAGTTGTTGGGATATCCGGAGGACAGTGTGGGGCGTCTGATGACGCCCAATTTTCTGAAGGTGAAGCCTGAATGGACAATTCAGCAGGCACTTGA
>CAZYDZ010000240.1:2370-3614 GCA_964646535.1 uncultured Opitutaceae bacterium | reverse complement strand
CGCGCTGTTGCCCGATATGTCGGCAAAGGGGGAAAGCCTGAAGGAGACGGAACAACGGGCTCTGCAGGAGGGGAATGTCGCTGCTTGGCGTTGGAGTCGCGCAATGTCGGGAACGGAACAGCAACCCGAAAAGGACGATTGGCAGGCCGCTGTCGGCGCCGAGTGGATGACTGGATGGGAGGGTAAACTGGGTGTTGATTCCACCTACTGGAGCCGAACCTTCCCCAGTGATGAGTGGATGAAGAAGCAGGTATGGGATTTGAGCATGTCCTCGTGGCTTGGCGAGGAATCGGGGTTAACCCGTGAAATTCGCTTATTGCAGGATTTGGCTGGTCGCAGACTGTTTCCTCCGTCTGGTTCCGCTGCGGAGAGACCATGGCTGGCCTCCTTGGAGCTTTTAGTCTGGCTTTCCAATAATCAGGGCATTTCTGCTTCTCTGGAACGTGAAATTTTAGGTGTGGTGGAGCGAGTTGGAAGTGATAATGAGCAAATTCGTGCCGATGCAATTTACCAGTTGGAAGGCTTTCTGGTGTCACTGCTTTCGTTGGGGAGGCGTTACCATTGGGATGAACTACCATTGTTGACCCGTGCGATGGCCCGCATGGAAGATGCGTCAGGATTAGCGCAAATGACGGCTCAGTTTCCGGAAAACGTAGAGTTGGTCGGACTTGCCATATATTATCTGGGGCGGGTGCATCCGTTGTTGGCATACCGTGCTACCTATCCCGAATCCTGGTTGAAGGATTTGCGGATTGCCGTTGATTACGGCCGCTATCCCGTGCGGCATATCATATTACAGAAACTGTCGTTGTATAAGGGGTTCCTTGGCAACTGGAGTCATTGGGTGAGGAGTCAGACGCTGTTGGCCAACTGGCCGTCTCCTGCTGAGGTGGTTCAGTCACCGTTGCAATGGCAGCGGATCAAGGTGACCGTATTATTTGTGGCTGCGCTGTTTCTGGCGCTGGGTTTTGCTGCGCTGGGGAGGTTGCGCCCCATCGTCCGCAGGCAACGGATACCGTGGTGGAATCCTTTGTTGATTATCCGACAGACGATGATCACCCTGGTATTGGGTGGTATTCTGCTGTGGCTTTGTGAGCCTGGCGTCCTTCGCCCGCCGCAGACGGACGTACTTCTTCAACAGGCTAATTTACACCTGCAATCTTTTTCCAATAACGAACCAACCGAATTAATCGAGGAAAATCATATGATAGCTGAATTCGACGCACTTACCCTGTTTATGCTTG
>CAZYDZ010000240.1:0-2360 GCA_964646535.1 uncultured Opitutaceae bacterium | reverse complement strand
CAGTCTGCAGTTCTTGCTCTACGTGATCGGGCTATTAAAAGTTGCCCAGATTCGCAGATTGCAACTGGAACCAGCCATTAAGCTGGAACTCCTTGATAACGAAGATAACCTGTTTGATTGTGGGCTCTATCTGGGGCTGGGAGGGACCGTGGTGGCTTTGGTGTTACTGGCCATGCACATCCTGCAACCGAGTCTGGTGGCGGCATATTCCTCCACATTGTTTGGTATCCTTTTTGTTTCCCTGCTGAAGGTTTACCACGTGCGCCCCTATAGAAGACAGTTGCTGCTTAATAAAGAGAACATTGTAGCCCTCTGATGAATCGCTCGATCTTGATATTACTGTGCGACTTCCTGCTGCTCAGCCTGTTGCAGTTTGTCGATTTCGATCGCAAACTGGATGAAGGCAGGGCGGGACAACAGTCCATCGGTAGCGGAGAAGTGTTTCTGGCGCGCGCGGAGCACGACCTGATTGAACTGATGCAGCAATCTATGGAAGTGGAGAGCGTGGAGAAACAGGAGTTGCGGGAGGAACGGGTTGCTTTACGGGAGAGTCTGCAGAGCAGTGAACAGCAGTTGGAAAAAATGGGAGACGATCTGGTTCGAGAGAGAGAGCAGGTTTCTTCCCTGGCCAAACAAAAACAGGAGCTGGAAGCGGAGCGGGCCAGGTTGGAGCAGGAGCGCAAGCGTCTGGAGGAATTGTCATCCCGGCGTGCAACGGAACTGGCTGCTCGTGAAAAAGACGTGTCACAGCTCCGTGAGCGTGTAGTACAGACAGAAGCGTGGAGCAAGACTTCGCAGAAGCAGTTGGAGTTGTTGCAGAAGGAATTTCGGCAGAAGCAGGAGATGCTGGACCGTTTAATGGCAGACAAATCCCTGTTGGAAGAAGAACGCAATAAACTGATGGAAGAGCGCAGCAGCTTGGAAGTGCGCTGGCAGGTGGCCGAAACGGAGAAAAAAGCAATTGAACAAAATCTGCAGCGGTCAGAGCAGTACCTGCAGCAGGTTCAGGAGGAGAAGCAGCAAGTACAACAAACAGCCGCCGTTCTTGCAGAAGGTGTTCAGGTGTTGGGAGAAACCTCAAAGGGTATTAAGGAGGAAATTCAGGGGTTGAGTACTCTAACTGCGGCGGCCATCTTCAATCGTTTTCAGAATGCCCAGGTGACTCTGGAGTGGACCACCGCGCGCGGTGGATTGTTTGGCTCCACTCGGGAACATACCGTACCGAGTTTGCTGGTTTCCAATGGCGACCGCGTAATGGCGTTGCTTCATTTGTATCGGACTCCGCTTGATCCGATGCGGTATAATAGTCCGCCGCGCAGTTTGTTCGGTAAAATTCGCATGGGGGGTGACGAGAGCGAAATCACCCGTATTGAGCAATGGCGTCAGGATCCGCGCATTCTGGTCATCCCTGTGTCTGATGCCTTGGCTCAAAAGTACAAGGAGCGCTGGATCAGTCTGGCGAAGGATCCGTTGAGACATGATTCGCTGGTGCTGGTTGGTCGCGAAGGGAAATACTACGGCGAAGGTAATCTGCAATTGCGCCCCGATGCCAAGGGTTATCTGCGTCTGCCATCGGGCCTCTTCTCGCGTATGTTTGGTGATTTCTCACCGAGCCGTGGTGACTGGGTCTTCAATCGTCACGGAGAACTGATCGGCATTATGGTCAACAACGATCACGCAGTGGTCTTCGACGAGCTGAATACAATAGAAGCGCCCTGGATCTGGGGAGAATCTTTCAGCCCTTCAGAAACCGAACAACGTCTGCGCCAAACAGGAGAACGTATCCAGTCCCTGCCACTCGCATTACAGTAAATTACGGGGAGCTTCTCACCAGGGCACAAACGGGCAGCAGGAATCAACAGAGAACTCATTGCGACACGGATATAATTTAGAACCACCGATTTCGCCGATTATCGCCGATAAACCCGGATGAAAATCGCTCTGTGTAAATCTACGTTCATCTGTGGTTCCATCCGTTACTGGTTCTTTGTATTCGAGTCGCGGCATAAAGCCGCTCCTACAGGATAAGCTTGGTGAACTTGGTGTTTTTGTAAGAGACCTTTTTATCCCTGTTTCTTGACCCACTGGACCAGACGCTCGGGGGATGATTCCCATGCCCATACGGCGCGCAGGAAATCGGCGGGGTGAATATCATGGGTGCGGAGAAAGTTGCGATCTCCGCCGCAGCAGTACATGACATCAGGATGCAGTTCCCCGCGCAGTTTGAACCGGGCCTTGGCAATGATGCGCGGCAACCAGACAATACCCGACATCTCAGCGGTTTTTGCGGGCAGTTCTTCGGGGACACATTCGGAGGACGATAGTTTGCCGTTTTGAATCGTATGCAGATAGTCACGCCG
>CAZYDZ010000239.1:3226-3625 GCA_964646535.1 uncultured Opitutaceae bacterium | reverse complement strand
AATCCGAATAGGCATAAGTCATGCCTAGCGTGTCTGTGAAACGGGAGCCTGAAAGTAGATCCTGCAGCGACAGCGAATAGTCTGTTTCGATGTTGCGGGATTGGCGGATTCCCAGCAGCGGGGAAACAATAAAAGGTCTTGATGCATAATCCCAGTCTGCATGAAGTTGCTGAAAGACACCTGCAAGACGGGCACGGGTCAGATCTTCGGGGTCGGTGGCGTCAACCCATCCCGAATCAACATTCATGATGGCAGGCCGTATCCACTGAGCTTCGTCCGCCTGGAGAAACATTGCCACCTGACTGTAGCAGAGGGCTCTGGAGTCGCCAGGACGTCCCTCGTTGTACTGTGCTCCCGCGAGCACACAGAGATCCCCATCGCCAGTACTGTCAATGAATG
>CAZYDZ010000239.1:717-3216 GCA_964646535.1 uncultured Opitutaceae bacterium | reverse complement strand
TAGCGGACTACTTCTCCATTGCGAGCGGTTAGTGCGGACAGGACATTGCCATTGTCGTCCCGTTCTATGGCATACAACAGGGTGTTGCCGTCAAAATGCACACCCGCCTGGTCAAAATGCCGGTGCAGAACCAGCTTTTTGGCGTCGTGATGCCATTGTTTCCTGCCGTTTTTTTTCCAGTGAGGGGAATTGCCGCACAGGAGAATGGTCATCTCTATGTTATCCTGATCGATTGTCTCCTGAATGCCACCCGAGTGTCCCGCGTAATAAGAAGAGATTCCGCCACCCGTGCCGACTCCTCCTGCAAAGGATGACAATTCGATGGTGTACACGCTCGCTCCTTCCTGTGCGGCAGCGATGGCCGCAACGGAACCGGCGGTGCCGCTGCCGGCTACGAGCACGTCACAAACGATCTCCCTTGTTACCTGGGGTGGTGTCAAGACTGGGATTGTAGCCGGGATGTATTGGGGGATTGAAGTGGGGATACGCAACCCGTGCATGAAGCGATCGCACAAGGTAATCAGCGGATCGTTTGTTCTGGTGGGGCTCAGTACAAACAAATTATCGACGCCTGCCAGTAACGAATGAATTTCTGTTTTGTGGTATATCGGATAAGTGCGCAGCCCGATATGGCTGACCATAAAGCGTGTATGGGGAAGATGCTTACGTAGTTGGCGGGTTTGTGCCGGAACCTGATCCCACCAGTTTTCTGAGGCGGGCATCCGCAGCCTTCGTTCGGTATTGCGAGCGGAGAGAAGCCATTGCACCCCAGGATTCTCCTGTAAGTATGCAGGGATCTTTTCAGATTCTTCGGGAGCCCATTCGACCGACTGCAACACCATGTTGTATACGTGGCCCGCAGGTTGACGTGAATGTTGTTTGATTCCGCATAGAGAGGCGAGTAGACCTGTTTCGGTGGCATCGATCCAATACGACCCGCGTATCTGCCGCAAGCCTGACTTACAGGCTACGGTCAAACCGGCGATCCGACCATGATCCAGTGTGACGGCTGCGGGCATCGCATTGAGCAGCATCGACCACTGCGTTGCGTGCTTCAGGATTTCCTGAGCGGCGCTGATTTCTGCATGAGTAGAGTCAAAGAACCCGTGATTTACCGCGTTCAGTTGTCGCAGGGGGTGCAACCAATGGTTCCATTGGATATGGGCATGGTTGTCATGCTGTTCCTCTGTTGCGTTCTCCAACGCGCGTACGGTTTCCCATAGGATGTCCCCTGATGGTTCCAGCAACGCTACGCGTGCGCCTCTGGCTACCCATTCACGTGCGGCGGAAAAACCGATAAAACCAGCCCCGACGATGACAACGTCAAAGTGTTGGTCAAAGATGGAGGTGTAGGAGAATGATGCGAGCGATGGTGTGTGCTGCATGGATTTACTTTTTATGATGAGAAAAGGTAGGGTCGGAAATTTGCGGCTGGGAGTCTGTCCCGCGTACGGTGCGGTAGATACGTGGGACTCGCTTGCTGATGGAGACCAGAATCTCCCACGGAATGGAGCCAGCCTGATTGGCAAAGTCGATTGCCGAGATTTCCTCTCCACCCGATTTGCCGATCAGTGTGGCCTGATCTCCTGGTTGTGCGTCCGCGCAGTTTGAAAGGTCGATGACGGTTTGATCCATCGTGACACGTCCGAGAATGGGGCAGCGTTTGGCGCGCACCAGTACTTCGCCTCGATTACTGAGAGATGCGGGAATGCCATCTGCATAACCGGCGGACAGAATGCCGATTTTCATTGCGGACTGACAGGTGAACGTTCCTCCATAACTGATATGTGCTCCTGCTGGCAGCGTTTTCACCAAGGACAAGTGACAGTGAAAACTTAACACAGGCTCGACACTAAGACCGCTTAGCATGGAGTGTCGATGAGGGGAAATACCAAACTGTAGCAGACCGATGCGCACTGCGTTGAATGGGCCGCCAAAGGAGAATGTGTCAATTCCTGCACTGTTGTCTGCGTGAACGAGTAAATTGGGAGTGTGAGCGGGGAGTTGCTGTAATATACTCAGCAGACGGGAGCGTTGTAGCGCGGTGAATTCCAGGTCGGTATCCGCAGAGGAAAAGTGGGTGAAGATACCTTCGAGTCGAATTTCAGAAGAGCTTTCCAGTACCGCCAACAGAAGATGGATTGCTTCCTCGTGCCAGACTCCCAATCGTCCCATGCCCGTATCTACTTTCAAGTGGACGGAGAGTGGACGCTTGAGACGGCGCGCCCAGATTTTCCATCTTTCCAGTTCATCCATGCTGCTCAGTGTGGGAATGACATCATATTCCCACAGTAGAGGATCTTCGCGTGGGGTAATAGCGCTGAGCAAAAGGATAGGCCAGCCTGATCCGATTTCGCGAATGGCTGCCGCTTCGGACAGATTGGCCACTGCCAATAAATCGACCCCTGAATGCATCAAGCGGGAAACCGTATGATACATGCCGTGTCCATAGGCGTCTGCCTTGACCACAGCAACAAACTGCACCTGATTCGGTAATGC
>CAZYDZ010000239.1:0-707 GCA_964646535.1 uncultured Opitutaceae bacterium | reverse complement strand
AGCGGATCGCTTTCAGATTGCGTTCCAAAGCCGCCAGATGGATCTCTGCCCAGGCGCGATATGGCAGATCAGTCATGTGGAGGCTGCTGGTTTCCGGTGGATTTGTCCATTCCAGCGAGTGTAGCTGGAGACCGCCTGATGGGATAGCAGATTTTGTGGAAGAGCTTCAGATAGGAGATGGTGTTGTTGCCAGAATTCCATGGATGTTGTCGACCAGTCTGGTTCCCAGCGTTGAAATGGACCAGGCAGGTCTTCACCAAGTTCCCGATGGGGTATCCAGAAGGCTGGAATCCCTTGCTCCCAGCCGATATCCGTGACTGTAACGGTTGACCCAGCAGATACAGGTTTCCCGTCTTGAAACCGTATGCGGTGCCACTCTCCCTTGCGGGCTGGCGCCACCAGCAGGAAATTATGGTGGTGGTGCTGCCGGGCCAGCAGAAAACCGGCGGCAGGCATAAGGGCAAAGGTTCTCAGTTGCATGTTTGACGTGGTATACCATGCTTGCAGGCTGATCGCCCCTACACGCAGGCTGAGCTGTGAACCGGGCCCGCTGCAAAAAATGGTTTCCCCTATGGCATCCCATTGTGTGTCAGTATGTTTTAGGAGTTTTCCCAATTCTGTAGAAACGGCTTCCAACGCAGGAGCAGGACTGTGTTTGTAGTGCAGCCAGCCAGCCTCACGCAGCAACCCGATCTTGATGCCAGGAC
>CAZYDZ010000238.1:0-3630 GCA_964646535.1 uncultured Opitutaceae bacterium | reverse complement strand
GTCCCACCCGGGCGGCATTGAGTTTGCTCACCATCCCGCCCACCGCGGTTTCGCTGTCCGTGCCTCCTGCCAGCGCCTCAATTTCCCGTGTGATCTCCGGCACCACTTCAATCAGACGATCTCCATTAGCCCGGTCCAACAGTCCCGGAATACTCGACAGGATCACATACAAATCTGCCTTGAGCAGACTGGCCACCAGTGCCCCCAAAATATCATTGTCGCCAAAACGGATTTCCGCAGTGCTGATCGAATCATTCTCGTTGACGATCGGTACCACCCCCTTTTGCAACAGGGATTCCAACATGCCGAGAATATTCAAATGACGGGTTCGCGAACCAATGTCTTCCCGTGTCAGCAACACCTGGGCCACACGCAATCCCACCTGTTCAAAAGCCTCACGCCAACAACGCATCAATACCGGCTGGCCAATGGCCGCACACGCCTGCAGCTCCGCAAGCTGTTTGGGCCGCGCACGCAATCCGAGCTGCTTCATGCCGAGCCCAATGGCTCCCGAGCTGACCAGAATCACCTGCTTACCAGCCTCGCGAAGCTGATGTACCTCGCGAGCCAGGCGGGCAATCCGCTGTTGATCAAAAAACGGCTCCTGACCAGAGGTCAGTAATCCTGTTCCCAGCTTTAATACTACCTTGCGGGTTTCTCCAAGTGTTCCACTCATGTGCGTCCCACCCAATATCACAGAACCTACCAGACGTTTCACCTGATACACTCCGGTAACAGGCTATACCTGCATCAGCTCCTTTTCCTTACCCTGCAGGTGCTGATCGATTTCCTTGATAAAATCATCGGTCAAGGTCTGGATTTCCTTCTCGAAACGGTGCAGATCATCCTCGGAGATCACCCCTTCTTTCTGCTCTTTTTTCAAGACATCCATCGCTTCGCGACGGCCGTGACGCACACTGACTTTTCCCTCTTCGCCCATGCGATGGGACACTTTAACCAAATCCTGACGGCGCTCCTTACTCAATTCTGGAATCGGCAAACGAATCAGGCTGCCATCCACAGTGGGATTGATTCCCAAGTTAGCCAATTGCAAAGCCTTCTCCACATCCTTGATCACCGATTTATCCCAAGGCTGGATTTGAATCAAACGCGGATCGGGAGTCGTGATTGCAGCAACTTCCTTGAGCTGCATCTGTCCACCATAGGCATGCACCAGAATGCTTTCCACCATGCTCGGCGAAGCCTTGCCGGTATGCAAGGTGCTCAGCTCATGCAGGGTGTGATCTACCGCCTTGCGCATCTTCGCGCGAGCGTCTTTGACATGGGTTGCTCCACTCATAAAAAAATACGATTTAGAAAGAACGCCCAGTCTTGTCCGCAGCCCCTTTCAGTGCAATCCAAAATGACGGATACCCACCGACTTCCAAAAGAGCGCCCCGGTTTCGCAATTCCAAGCCACATGACAGACATGACGACTTACCTGCAAATCCACCATCGGTTTCAGGAATGGTTGATTGAATGGGAACAGGCCTATCAGATGAAAATCAAACTCCGACACGCGATCCAGGACATCCAGACGACCGCTGACGAAATCAAGGAAATCGCCTCCCGCTTCGGCTACAGCCAGCCCTGGTTCTGCTCCTGGATCAAACGTGAAACCGGTAAGACGCCCTCTGCGCTGAGGAAGAACGCCCGCAGGTAAAGCCTCTCACAAAGATGCGAAGCAACTGTGAATCCCATTGTAGGAGCGGCTTTACGCCGCGACCAGGCACACACTACGTTCGGAGTCGCGGCATAAAGCCGCTCCTACAAGGAGAAACCTTCTCCCTCATCCCAACAACTGACGCCAGAACTCCGGCAAGGGCGTACGCCGTCTCGTCTCTGCGGAGATACAGGTGTGCGTAACCACACTGCGACTGGCTTCTTTCTCAGCTCCGTGAGCCTGTCTCCAGATAGAAGCTGTCACATCGAAGGTGTCTTCTGTCGTCACGGTAGTTTCCAACTGGATACGTACACGGTCACCAGCCACCAGAGATCGACGATAGTCCACCTGTAGATTCGTCACCGGCAACAGGAGCCCATCCTCACGACAACGTTCCAGCAAGTGGACACCATGTTGCTTCAGCGCCAGTTCGTAGGCATCGTGGTACAGGATCGGATAACGTCCGAAAAACACCACCCCGGCGGCATCTGTATCCGAAATCAGGATATCGCGGTGTAATTCGAACCTCATCGCAAAATCAGCCTTCCAGCAAAGCCGTAGCGGTCTTCACAATACCAGCGGAATCCAGACCGTGCAGGGCCAGCAATTGAGTGGCGGTATAGGCAGACTGTCCGAAATGACCATCCACTCCGAGGATTTTGACCTTGTTCAACGCCACTCCGGCATCAACCAGCGTGGATACCAACATGGAACCGACACCACCCTTCTTCTGATGATCCTCGACAGTAATCAGATTGCCGCCGGTTTGCGCCAGAATGGAACGGAAGTCTTCCGCTTTCACCTGATTGGCATAGCCGTGATTGACGACCACTGCCGCAATCCCCTTTTCTGCCAGCAAGTCTGCCGCCTTCAAGGCCTGCGGCACGGTGCTGCCCGCAGCCACCAGAGTCACGGCCTTGCCATTGCCTTTGGCCTGACGCAGGACTTGTGGTTTGCCGTACACATATTGATCCTTCGACTCGACCAGGGAGACCGGAAAGTTTTCGCGACCGAGGAAAAACACGGTGGAATCCGGGGCGCGTCCCGCTTTGCGTTCCTCAGCGAAATAACGGATGGTTTCCTTCATCATGAATTCCGCCTCATCCGCAGTGGACGGGAACAAAATCCGTGTGTGCGGAATACTGGCCAACTGTGCAAAGTACATCAAGGCCTGATGACTGGCCCCGTCCGCCGCATCCTGGAATCCAGTATGCGAAAAGATAGCGATCACCGGAGCCTGACTCAATACCGCCATCGTCAACGGCAACGCACCCTTGGTCGCGCCAAACGCAGCAAACGTATCCACAATTGGAATATAGCCGAGCTTAGACAGACCGGCTGCCGTACTGACCATATTGGACTCAGCCACACCGACATCCTGAGTCATGCCCGGCCAGGAAGCCTGAAACTCACCGATACCGGTCGAACCAGGCAGGTCGGCAGAGACTGAAAAGACCGGGTAGCCCCCCTCTGCCATTGCGGAAGCGCCCTTCGACAAGCCCACCTGTATCTTGGAGGTCGGCGCACTGGCTGACTTTGGCTTGGTATTCTTCTGCGACTCCAGATAAGCGTTTTCCAGCTCCAGCGCCCAGTTGCGAATCGGCTCCGGCAGATTCGCCTCACCAGCGTAAATTTCAGCGACAAACGCACGTACCTCGCCACCGTGTTTTAACGGGAAGCCATGTCCTCCCGAAGAGGAGGCTTCTGTCTTGGCAGTACCTTTTCCTTTGATGGTCTTGAACCAGATAGCCACTGGCTTCTTCGGGTTCTTTGCAGTATCCTGATAGGCTTGTTCGATCTCCTGATACACTTTCTCCAAGTCGTGCCCTTCTTCCACCAGACGCAGATCCCAGCCCTGTTCGCGCAAACTGGCCAGGTAAGGAATTAATGAATACGCCTGTGCGTCGATACGACCGGACAACTTGGTATTGTTATCGGAAATCAGCAGGATGTACGGAGCCAATCGT
>CAZYDZ010000237.1:0-3641 GCA_964646535.1 uncultured Opitutaceae bacterium | reverse complement strand
TTTTACCGCACCCGCCAGCCAGAATCCATGTGTTGACAATGCATGGGAAGATCCGAAGGGAGTTCCCATTGGAGCATTCATATTTGGCGGGCGGCGCAACGATACCATGCCGCTGGTATTCCAGGCGTTCAACTGGGTGCACGGCGTGTATCTGGGAGCAACCATGGGGTCGCAGACGACTGCGGCAGCGGCGGGGGCTACCGGCGCCGTAAGACGCGATCCGTTTGCCATGTTGCCGTTCTGCGGATATCACATGGGAGACTACTTCAGGCACTGGATCAAAATGGGCAAGAAGTTCACTGAGCCGCCGCGTATTTTCCATGTCAACTGGTTCCGCAAGAATGCGGAAGGCAAGTTTGCATGGCCTGGGTTCGGTGAAAACCTGCGTGTGCTGGAGTGGATTGTGAACCGTGTGCGCGGTAAGGGCATGGCAAAAGAAACGCCACTTGGGTGGATGCCTCATTACAGCGATTTTCGCTGGGAAGGATTGGACTTTTCGGAAGAACAGTGGAATGAGATTATGACGATCAACCCTGAATTGTGGGAGAAGGAAATACTCCTGCACGAAGAGCTGTTCCTCAAGTTACATAACCACCTTCCGAAAGAGATGGTGTACGAGCGACAACTGTTGCTTTGCCGCCTTGGATAGAATGAGCCTGAGTTAGCAATGTCCCGCGACACCGCTGGTGTCGCGGGCAAACTCGTGAATACAGGAGAGCCCGATAACGGCTTGACGGATGGTGGACGAGTCAAGCAGGTGTCGCATATCAACAAAGGTTCCCTGTTGTACCGCATTGCGTACTTCCTCGTCAATACTGCCTGGATGTTCAGGAAATGGCAGTTGCTGAAAGAAGACTGCGTGGTTGTGTAAAATCTGATCGGAGGATCCTTTATTGCCCGGGTTCACGTAGAATGCGGCGTTGAACTTTTCCGCGTCGTATTGACTATAATTCGCGGTCAGGTCGATGCCGATGCCAGCGATCAGGCCAGTGACGTTGCGTTGTCGCGGTTCCTTGTCCAGTTCGAACCATTCCTTGACGTTATCCGAATGGGTCACCATTTCCTTGTTGGCTGGTTGATTGGCCAGAATTGGCGAACGGGTAATACCCGAACCGAAGGTGGTGGGCATTTGCGCGCGCAGGGCCAATGCCAGCCCGCCGCGGAAGTCGGCATATTTGGCTTTCGCGTGTTCGAATAGATCGCGATACAGTTGCGATATCGTGATGCCTTCGGATTGATTGCTTTCAAACAGCAGGTATTCCTGCCAGTCGCCCTCCATGGCGACATTGAAATTGGTGCGCACAGTGACAGTATCGGAGTTTTGTTGCGGGATAAGGAAGTCGGGTGTGTCCTTTCCGTCTGTGGGCAGCCAAACCATGGTGCCGCCGATGGTAATCATTTCCCCCATCACGGGCAGGTAGTCCCCAACGTGGGCGCCGAGTCCGCCGCAGCCAATGGAGTATTCGATACTGGAGAAGGGTTTCGAATGAATCATCTCTTCGGTAACCCTGCTGTACAGTACGTCTTCGATGTGACCGAGAATCAGGGCTCGCGCAGGCTGTTTCGAGTGCTGCAGGCTGCGGTAGCTCCCTTGTGGAGTTTGCCAGGTTTCCGCAGCATCCCAATGTAAGGGTTGGTGCGATATGAGCAAGCTGCCCTCTGCCTCTTCTACGGAGCCAAAGCGCGTCAACAGCTTGTCGAACCCCGCGACTTTCAGAACTTCTTCACAGTAACCGTGCAATCCCGTGAGAATCAAATCTCCTCCACGGGGACGCAACTGTTTGACCGTGGCGACAAGTACCCGGATTCCTGCGCTGCTCAGGTATTGTAGATGCTGCATGTCCAGAACAACCTGCCTGATGTCATTGGATTGCAGTCTGTCGTCAATGAATTGTTGTAATTGTGGTGCGTGGGCTCCATCCAGGCGTCCATTCAGTTTGATGACCCAGAAGGAACCTTGCAGTTGTTCTTCAATATTCATTGGCTACCGATTTACGGGAAGTGGCATTTATTCAACCGCGGATTCTTTTTTAGGAAAGACCAGTGATGCGGTTACGGATACAATCAGGATGCCGCAAATGATACTGAGCGACCAGGAAATGGGGAATTTGCCACCCATCATCGGATTCAGCCAGACCATCTTCAATCCTACGAAAATCAGGATAATCCCCAGTCCGTATTGCAGCAGGTAAAATTTGTGCATGATTCCTGCCAGCAGAAAGAACATGGCGCGCAGACCAAGGATCGCAAATATGTTGGAGGTGAACACGATCAGAGGTTCCTTGGTGATCGCGAAAATGGCAGGTACGGAATCGACTGCGAACACGATATCAGATACTTCAATGAACACCAGACAGACAAACAATGGAGTGGCGTACAACAGGTGCTCCTTTTTGACAAAAAACCTTTGACCCTCCATCGTGGGAGTGATTCGCAGCATGCGCCGCAGCAAGCGAATGACGACGTTCTTTTCAGGCTCAACCTTTTGTTCGGAGTTGAATAGAATCTTGATTCCCGTGAAGATCAGGAATGCTCCAAACACCCAGATGATCCAGTGGAACTGCATCAGAAACGCTCCGAGTGCGATGAAGATCGTACGAAATATCAGAGCCCCGAGAATCCCATAGAAAAGTACGCGGTGCTGATATTTGCGTGGAACTGCAAAGTAGTTGAAGACGATAATAAATACGAAGATGTTGTCCACCGATAACGACTTTTCGACAATGAATCCGGTCAGGAATTTCAGTGCGGCATCGTTGGCGTAGAAACGTGCCTCCTGTATCAGCTCATTTCCAGTCAGGCCCTGTGCGATCAAGTAATCCAGCAGTGGCTGGTATTCAGGAAGCTTCCACAGGGCATATTGCCAGAATCCTAGGCAGAACATCAGCGCAAGCCCAACCCAGGTAATGCTCCATGCCAGGGCTTCTTTCATACTGACCACATGGGCATGGCGGTGAAACACACCGAGATCCAGGGCGAGCATGCCCAGAACAAATATCAGGAACAGGCCGTAGAACCACCAGTATTCTGCGATCGGAAAAAGATAAGGTACATCGTCCATTTGTTTCGCTCAGTTATTACCAACAGGTGGGTGATGAGTTCCATCCCGTCCCTCTCGGCGGGCTCTTATCCACGCAAGATTGTCTTTCCTGTACAACCCTAAAAGAAAAATATCTGTTCTGTTTGGGGGTAGGGTAGGTAACTGGTAACCACTTTTCGCAGTTTGGAGGTCTCCCATTTGTCCCGTAGGAGCGGCTTTCCTCCTTATAATATTGGGTGCAGGGGTTGGATTTGAACCAACGATCCGGCAGCTGCCGGATTATGAGCGGAGATTGATCCCGGTGATTGAATAAAAACCAGACCCTCTTCCTTGCCGCTTGAGCTGTTGTTCCAGATGATAAGCCTGCAGTTTCTCCATGGGTTGGCTTGTCCAGATCACCTTCCATGGCCTGTACTTCGCGCTCCATTTAGAGAGACCGAGATTGTGCTGTAATAAGCGTGCCGGAACATTTTCCGTATACCCGATATAGCGCTTCCCTGTTGGGTTTTCTAATACATATACCCAATATGCCTTGTTCTCCATCTTCTTTCCTCCTTATAATATTGGGTGCAGGGGTTGGATTTGAACCAACGATCCGGCA
>CAZYDZ010000236.1:0-3668 GCA_964646535.1 uncultured Opitutaceae bacterium | reverse complement strand
CCTGCATATGGAAGCCTATCCCGTGGAGGAAAATGGATTTTCAGGCACGATTGGCGCTTCAGTTTATTACGGCGAGATGGTTCGCCATGAAGTGGACTGCAACGGGGTTGCGCTCAAGGTCTTTGAGTTAAACCCCCATATGACAGGGGAGCGACAAACGAATACGCATCTGTGGGTACACGCTGAGGATGTGGTGGTATTACCGGAATAACACGGGATGAAACATCATTATGTCAGCATATTGCTGTTGCTAGCCCTGGTTGTTGTACTGCCTTTTCTATTACGGGACAGCAGTGAGGCGATTCCGCGCACTACTCATACCATTGTTTTGCTCAGCCCGCACAGTGAGTCAATCAAGGCGGAATTCACCCGCGCCTTTCGTCAATGGTTTCAAAAACAATATCCTGGGGAAGATGTTTATCTGGACTGGCGCAGTCTGGGTGGCGCCAGTGATATCGCCAGGTATTTGCGCTCCGAATACTTTCACACGTTTCGACAGTATTGGGAAAGAGATTTGAAGAGGGAATGGTCTGTGGAAGTGGAGCAGTCCTTTGCGAATCCTGCCGTTCGCCTGTCTGAGGACCCAACTCATGATAACCTGCAGCAGCAGGCGCGTCGTGCGTTTCTGGAAATGAGTCAGGGGATCGGGGCAGATGTGTTGTTTGGCGGGGGGAGTTTTGATTTCAGCCGTTTTGCGGATATGGGTATCCTGGTGAATGCAGGGACGCAGGAGCGCCACCCGCAATGGTTTTCAGGAGAAATGGGAATTCCGCAGAATCTGTCGGGGGAACCGTATTGGGACCCGCAGGGACGTTGGTATGGCGCTGTGATTTCCAGTTTTGGGATTATCTTTAACCGCGACAGCCTGCGCCGTTTGGGTATTGATAAAGATCCGACGGGTTGGCTGGATTTGGCGGATGAACGTTTGTATGGAGAGGTGGGAGTGGCAGATCCCACCAAGAGCGGATCCATTAACAAGGCGTTTGAGATGGTAATCCAACAGGCGATGCAGGAGCGCGAGCAAGCGTTGCTGTCAGTAGGGGTTTCCCCAGAGGAAGCCAGTGTACTGGCGGTGCGGGAGGGTTGGATTATCGGTTTGCAATTGATTCAGCGGATGGCGGCGAATGCCCGTTATTTTACCGATTCAGCCAATAAGCCATCCATTGACGTCTCGCAGGGAGACTGTGCGATCGGCATGAGCATCGATTTTTACGGACGCTTACAGCAGGAAGCCACGGAAAGACGTTCGGGGAGGCAGCGTTTTGCCTTCTTGTCCCCAATGGGGGGAACAGTATATTCGGTGGACCCGATTGGTTTGTTGCGGGGTTCCCCAAATCGGCAACTGGCCCAACAATTCATTGATTTCGTGATGTCGGAGGAAGGACAGAAACTCTGGTACTTCAAGCGCAATACGCCTGGCGGACCCTGGCGAACAGAGTTGCACCGCCCACCTGTATCGCCGCTGATATACCGGGAGAAATACGATCGATTCCGCTCGGATCCCGCAATTAAGCCGTATGAAGATGCGGTTGGTTTTGTTTCCCACCCGCAGTGGACGGGGCCTGCCTTTCGACAGATTGCATTTATTGTCAAGGTTGCCCTTATGGATGTACACCGTGAACTGCGTGAAAGCTGGGGAGAGATTATTCAGGCAGGCATGCCCGAGGATGCGGTAAAAGTCTGGTCGGACATGAGTGCGGTTCACTATGACTGGGCTCGCACGGATCTGGCGCGCATACTCGGTAATCACGATCATCTGCAACAAGTGGAGGAGGCGAGAAAGCTTTCCCTGCACTTTCGCCAGCAATACCTTCGCGCCGCCGAGATCGCCCGCCAGCCTGCAAAATAAAGTAGGGCTGGCTCTCCGTGCTTTGCCCATGCAGGAGCGGCTTTATGCCGCGATCAAGCCCACACTACATTCGTGGTCGCGGTAATAAGGCCGCTCCTACAATGAACCCCAGGCCCCCATGGGGCTTATGGCTTTTTCTGGCTCTTTCGTTTTTCCCAGCGGCCGAACAGATAGCCGCCGATGGCTCCTGATGCAAGGAACAACAGCCAGAGAATGGCATTGGGGAGTGAGAAAGAAAAGAGCCCGAAGAACCACACCTGTGAATAGTGTGAGTTCATGATGAAGAAGGTAAGGATCAGCGCGGCAATGGCTCCCAATAGGAAGTAGCGCAGGTGTTTGCGGTTGAGCTTGGGGAATTTCATAAGGTCTCTATGGCGGAAATGGCATCGCGGTAGTTGGCGGCATCCTCATAACGCTCGGTGGCCACGGCCTGTTCCAGTTGATGTTTTAGGTGGCTGAGGCGACGGTTGATGATGTCCGCATCCATGCGCCCGTAGGGAAATTTGCCCACATGTCGTTCGCCCGCGTGCAGGTGTTGCAGATGCGGCTGAATCAGCGGGCGCAGGTATTCGTAGCAACGGTGGCAGCCGCAACGTCCGCGCTTGCGAAACAGGGATTCGGTAAGGCCGCAATTCATGCAGCGCAGAGTTTCCACGCTATCCTGTACGTTGGCTCCAGGGATGAGATCGTAGGTTTGCAGACTCTCCAGATCAAACGCTTGTGCGTGCTCCTCACACAGAGCCATGGTTTTCTTCTTATGCTGTAAAATCTGAGTCAGAAATACCTTGGCAGCACCTCCACACAGATCGCATTTTTTCTTATTCATGGCTTGATAGGAATCTTGCAGGCAATTTCACTCGTTGACAACCGAAAGCGTGCGAAAGTGCTGGCAGAATTTGAATTGAGAACCGCAGATTATCGCAGATGAGGGAATACTGTAGGAGCGGCTTTATTCTATAATTGCGGCATCTGTGCAATCGGTGGTTTCAAATTCTGTTTGTGCCTGATGTCTTGACGCTCGGTGAGAAAACTACGTATGAAACGTAGATGAAGTATCTGGATAGACAGGTGGTGGATCTGCCTGGTTTGATTACATTTTGGGATTTTTCCAAGCGGGTTGGAAAGCGTTGGCTGCCAGTCGCAGGAGTCGTGGATTATGCCCTGACAGAAGCGGAACGGCCGTTGGAGCAGGTTCAGGAAGGGGTTTTCGGCGCCCATTCCGCACGTTTTGCCCATCACCATTGGTGCCATATCCTGCGCAAAGACTGTCCGTTGTTGGATATTTCAGGCTCTGATGCACAATTGACACTGGTCGCTTGGTTGAAACGTGAGCAAGGGCCCACCACGGGTTGCCAAGTGGTCGCTGGCATGTGGAATGAGTATGACCGCCGTCAGTATGCAATGTTTCTCAATCTGCAGTTTGATGGACAACGCGATCAGGTTGGGGCCCATGTTTCTTCCACTGGCGGGCCAACGCCCCCTCACCCCTACTGTTATGATGCGGCACTGGGAGAAACCCGTGTGCCTTTTGGCGAATGGGTGTGTGCGGCAATCACCTATGATGGCAGAGAAGCCCGTGTTTATCTGAATGGTAAACTGGACGACAGCCCGGGAAGAAATCCTTTTGCTTACCCGAATGGGATATTCGATGGTGGGCCCAATGGGGCTGATTTTACCGTTGGGGCGGTGAGTCGACCCAATCGATTGGATCGGATAAATCCGGATTCCGAGGATGTGGGAAATTCGTTTGAAGGACTCCTCGGCGGGTTGGCCGTTTACAACCGTGCCTTAAAAGAAGATGAGATTTTATCTCATCTTC
>CAZYDZ010000235.1:0-3677 GCA_964646535.1 uncultured Opitutaceae bacterium | reverse complement strand
TGATAATAGTAAATAACCCACGTTGGAGGCCCATCTCAGGCGGTGGGCCTCCAACCTGATTTAGAAAGAAAGAGCCTCTCACGGAGAGCACTCCTTCGACAAGCTCAGGACTAAGGGGGGCTCACTCGAAGAAGGAACTCTCACAAAGGCACAAAGGACGAAGGAGTGCCTCCGTGAGAAACTCTTTCTCCTATGGACGGCTTGGGGGGAGAATGGAATTGGGGGAGATGCCTTGCATGACGTGCCATTGGGTGTTCCAGGCCAGGCCGGTTTTGTGAGAGGGGGTCTGTTTGCGGTATTCTTCGGGGTTCATGCCGGTTTCCTTCTTCACCACGAGAGAAAAGTAGGCAGGATTTGCGAAACCGGATTGTGCGGCCACTTCCTGTATGGGCAGGGGTGTGTGGCAGAGTAATTCGAGACCATATTGTATTCTCAGGTGTTGCAGATAAGCGCCGGGAGAGGTGTCGTAGGTGTCATTAAACTTTCTGGACAAGGTGCTGCGGTGTATTTTCAGGTTTTGTGCGAGTGTGTTGATATCGAATGTTGGATCTGCAAAACAGCGGTGGATTTCGTTGCGACAGTGTTGAACCAGGGGATTGTCATCGTCACGCAGGATCATGGAGGTCATTTTCACCAGAAATTCGTACCCCAGGCACGACACTCGTCTCTCGCATTCTTCGGTTGCCAATTGCATGGTTTTCCCAATCTCATAAATATCCTGTTCTGGACAGGGACCCGCTTCGTAGGTTTTTTCGGTCAGTCCAAGCGCTGTGATAAACCGTGTAATCTCCTTGTGGTCGAAAATAATCTGTGCGTAGGTCCAGGTCTGGGATATGACTTCCAGGTAGATTTCTTCCCCTGGATAAGACAGGTAAACATGTTCAGGTTTCAGGTAATGCCATTCTTTCCCTACTAGAAACCTGCCTTTGCCCCTGATCCCCCAGTATATGGAGAAAAAGGGAAACACCAGAGGTTCGCTGTAGTGCTCTTTCGGATAAGTGTAGTGTCCGACGGTTAATACCTGGAAAGGCAGGTTTTTGACCAGGGGAGGAGTATGGGATCGGAATGCCCAGTAGCGATGGGTGGTGTATTGAGAAATTTGTAGCGGATATGTCTTGTATGGGAAGTGGCTATTCCCATGCCATCCAAAGGTGTTTTGCGTGTGTGTGAGCGCCTTATTCATAGCGTATAATCCTTTTAATTAAAGGGTTTATGGTGGATTGGATGCGGTTGGGGGTACATTGGTTGTTGGATGAGGATCTTGGACGACAAGGTATATTTTACGCGACAAAATTATAAGTGAAAAGTCAAAAAGTTTTGTTTATTTCGTTGCGGCGCAGAACTCTAATTGGAGGCAGTTTCTCACAGAACGATCACAATTGTAAAACCTATGACTATGATTACTAACTCTTGCATTCACAAAAAAGGAGTAATCCTTCTTTGTTTGTTATTCCCGTTCATGCTGACTGCCCAGACCACGCACATCTGGACGGGAGAATTTGGGGACTCTTGGTCCACTGCGGGGAACTGGGACACGGATACGGCCCCAACAGATGGTGACAGCCTGATCTTCGTTGGCAATGTGAGTTATGTTCATAACGATTACTCTGCCGTACTGCCGCCAACTCCCGGTTATCTGAATACGGGTTTGCATGTGCACAACATCACGATTAATTCGACTGCCGAGGAGTCGTTCATCATAGATGGCAACCGGTTTCGTATTGGAGGAACGATTACCAACAATACGGACTATGAAGTGATCATCAATCAGGCGATCCATGTGATTAATGCGGGAGGCAATATTCCCGGAGGAAACAGTGCGGGGCTGTTGTTGGATGTCGGAGCGGGAGGGATGTCGATTTATGGCGATATTACTCTGGCTGATAATAATCGGAATTTTGCCAAGCAGGGTACAGGGACGCTGACGTTATCCGGTGGCAACACCTACCAGACTGGTCAGCGTTTTTCCGTGCGTGCGGGTGAACTGATCTTTGATGCCGCGACCCTGAGTAATAGCGCGAGCTCTTCCCATACACGTTTTGGGGGGCTGGATGGGACAGCAATGGCGCTGGCGGCCAGCGCCATTTTGCGTTTCGACAATGGGTCGACGGGAACACTGGGGTTTAGTATCACTCTGGAGGATTATTCGGGAGCGAATAAACTGATCATTGAAAATGGCTCTACTATCTCTTTCGGAAACGAATTTGGCGCAGGGACCATCCTGCGCAATGGCGATGCTAATTATACGACGCTCAACATTGATGTTTCCAATGGAGGACAGTTTCTTCATGCGGGGGATGGCTGGTTGGAAGACACGGGGCCAGGGAGCAACAGGCGTGGTTTTCACACTACCCTGACCGAATTAGTTGGTGGGGTAAAGAAGACAGGATTTGCCTATGCGCACAGTGGGGTGGTGGGTCGTGTGACCACGGTACTGGATGACTTGCCCGTATCCGGGTATGGCAACCATGCCAGTTATAAGACAAGTGGACACTTTACCGCCACAACAGCCGCGGGTCTTGGCAGTGGATCCCTGACGATCATGCCGACAGCAGTGGGGGATGGGACAGGTTCCCTGAATACATCCACGGTTGGCAGTATATTCTGGTTTCAGGCAGTTTTGATGGAAGAGGGTACTAAGGATTACACGATTACATACGTGGATATGCGTGGTGGTCATGATCGTACGTTTCACGTTCATCAATACAGTACCGATGGCACCCTGCGCTTTATGGGGTTTTTGAATATCAACGGGGCCGTGGTCAAAACAGGACCTGGTACCGTCTGGTTTAGCAACGCTGGGGTGGATTCCTTGCACAATGGGGGGACAGATGTGCAGGGGGGACATTTCATTCTGGATTCAAACTTTGTGCGAACCAGTCATTTCTACGTGCGTGGGGAAGACGCGATCCTGAGCGGCAGCGGTAAGATTGGCGGAGGAAGCAATGTCCACACACAGGTGCAGATTCTCGACGGTGGTACGCTTGAGGCAAATCGTCATGCAGCCAGTGCCTTCGATATATCGGGAAGTCTGACCTTGCGCGGTGATGGCAACTACAGAATGGAGCTGCATGAAAGCATGGCTTACGATCCCCTGACAGTGTTGGGTACGGGGGGAGATACGCCGCAGGCGGCATTGGTAACACTGGCGGGAAATCTGGAGTTGAGTCTATACTACGGTTTTGGGCTGGAGGAGGAGGCCATCATCCTGTTGCGCACAGATGGTTCCATTACTGGAGTTTTTGACTCAATCAACAGTAGCTCTTTTATCAACGGCAACCAGTTTTTCCTGACTTACAACAGCGCAGACTACTGGTTCCAGATCGACTACCAATACGATCTCGGCGGTGGTTTCACCGCGATCGCCTTACATGCGATCCCCGAACCCTCGACGATCGCACTGATCCTCGGTGGAGCGCTTTTAGGTTTCCTGTGCATACGCAGGAGAGCGTTGAGTGATAATAGATAACCCTCGTTGGAGGCCCATCACAAGCGGTGGGCCTCCAACCTGATTTAGAAAGAAAGAGCCTCTCACGGAGACACGGAGAGCACGGATGGAAAAAGAGTTTCTCACAAAGGCACAAAGGGCACGGAGAATGATATAGGGAGTTTCTCTGGATGAGTCGTGTTCCGTTTTTCTCATAAAACCAAAATACAATTTCATGTTTTGAAATACT
>CAZYDZ010000234.1:0-3701 GCA_964646535.1 uncultured Opitutaceae bacterium | reverse complement strand
CAGGACTTCAATGACCAGTACATGCTGTTGATCCCGTACTTGCCATGCCAGCCAGTGTGCGGGCGGATGCCAGAGCCAGCCGCTGCGGTTCTTTGCGGAGTCAGGAAGCAGATTGACTGGATTGGTGCGTGGTGTGGGCCTGTCTGTCGGATTCCCTGTTGTGTCTACAGGTTGGCCGAGCGGGATATTATAGCTGTGTGTTCTCGCCAAATCCATCAGTTGCTGGTGGGTCTGAATCCTGTCGCGAATGGATTTCTGCGACGGGGATGGCGGCTGCAAAGTGATGGTTCCTGGTGGATTGGGATTGTTCGGTAGGGAATACAAAGGGGATGGGAGCCAGGGTAGCGGAGTAATTTGAGACCAGACGGACGGCTCCTTGATGAGGAAGCCCCGTCCTGCGTCCCATAGATTGGCCTGATGGATCAGTTGATTGTGAGATGCCAGGGATTGCAGCGATTCTGCAACGGTACTGTTTATGGGGATGGCTTCCATCTCCTGCAGTAATGATGCTTGAATTTCGCGTAGTGAAAGCAGGATGCTGACAACAATATTGCCTGCGCGCTCTTCCATTTGCTGTAGCAGACGGTCTCGGTAAATCTGTTCCTGCTCTTCCATGTGAGAGGCTTCGCGATGTAGAAACACGAGGGTGAGTATTCCCAGCAGAACTGTGGGAATTAGCAGGAATGTCCAGAATAGTCGGTCTGCCTGATGCTTCATGAGAAACCTTGCCGGAGGAAGGCTGTGCAGGCGACAATAACCCTTTTCCCGAGTATGGAAAAGGGTAAAAAGGTATGGTCAGGCTGTAGTGCGACGGAACCGTTCCCGTGCCCAGCAGAATATCCGGGCCAGCGAGAAGGTGCCGACAAACCAGAGGGATAACGCTCCGGATGCGAGGTAGCGCGGTTCATACCCCGGAGTGATTCCTGCATCAATGGCTGCCATAACAGTCCAGCGGCTAATGAAGAGTATCATGCCAGCCGTTGCCACAACAAGCAATGTCGATCGGATGTGATCTCCAACCTTCAGCGGGTCGGGGAAGAGCCAGACAAGCAGTACCCAAAGAATGGATATGGGAAGGAAAATGCGCATGAACCAGTGGATGGCGACTGTAAGAAAAGTGCTGATACTGAAAATCCAGTGGTCTGTTTTTGATGCAAGTCCGGAGTTGCCAAAGTCATCATCCACATGCACATGAACCCCATCTTGTTTATAGGTGTGATAGGATTTGACATTGCGCAGTTGGAAAATGGGAACATACACATCCTGTTTGCCGATATAGCGAATAACCAGGTGGCCGGAAGCGTCTCCATGCACCTGCAATGAGAAGCCCACTGGTACTGGTTTTGTCGAGTCTGTTGGCAGAGACAGGATGACATGACCGACATCGGGGCGATCCACCAGGCTCAGGATGACATGGGATTGGACGGCGGTTTCATCCAGAAAGATGGCATCAGGGATGCCATATTCCGGGTTGAGTACCCATCCCAATTTCTGCCAGCGTTGTTCGTCGACCAATGTGCTGCGCCGCAAGGCCAGCCAAGTGTATTCCTGTTCCACGCGAGCAGCGGAAGCCCGGCTGGTTCGCTGTGGCAGCAAGGGGGGATCCCAGTGAAATAATGGTTTGAGCAGGCGCACCAAGGAGTACAGAAACGGTTTGCCAATCGGTGAAAACTCAGCGCCAAAGGCGGTGCTCCACACGTAGCGATGGGGTAGTGAACCGTCGCGAAAGGCTGCATTCAGCTCTTCTGCGACTTGTTCATGATAGGCCAGAATTTGATCTGGACGGGAACCGGCGATTGAGGCGCCCGCCTCAAACCAAGCCCACTGTGTGTGCCCGCCTGAGATGCTGCCATCAATGGCTTTGTAGTTGTAATGGGCAAACCCGCTCCATCCTGCTCCGTCCAGATGGTCGGAAAAAAATTCTTTGGCTTTGCGAAATGAAGGACTGGCGGCAAAGGCTTTTCCCATGGAGGAGATGGGAAGGCTCCCATACGGGTTGGGAGTCTGGCTCTGCGGGTCAATAGACATCAGGGCTTTCAGGCTGGCTTGGAATTGCCAGCTTTTCACGATCGTCGGCGCCCAGAAGCCGTATTTGTAGTAGTGAAAGGAACAGACCGCCTGCTCCATCAGTAGGGGAATCAGTAACAGTAAGGCGCCACGTTTTACCAGAAGCCAGATCGTGACCGGGGTGGAAAATGAAAAAGAACCTGTTGTAAGACGACGCGACCGCAGCAGTAGCAAGGTAGCGATTGGCGGTAACAGGAACAGGGCTCCTTCTGGCCTGGTAAGCAGTTGTAACCCGGCAATCACACCCGCAGTCAGTACCACCCTTGTGCGTGCCCCGCTACTATAGAGGTGCAAGGCACTGCCAAGAGTCAGCGGAGTCAGGATCAATTGTAGTACGTCATAGGTGACTCGGTTGAATACGGGATGCTGATACGTGAAAAACAGTAGCGGAAAAACGGAGGCCCACGCCATAAAGCGGGAACGGGTCAGGTTGAGCACTTGTGTCCACAGATAAAACAGGGCGATGCCGAAACAGATCACCTCGGTATTGCGCAAGGCCATTCCAAGTACGCGGTTGATGTCGATGAAAAAGGAATACAAGTATTCCCGGATATATGCCAGGTGGCTGCCCTGCAGGTCGTAGTCGTTGGACCGCATGAGGAAATAGTAGTCGTCATGCGGATAATTCAGGGCGATCTTTTCCTGACCGGCGCTGTAAATCAGCGGAATGAGGATAAACACCAAAAAGGTAAAAATCCCGTACAGATATGTCGGGGAGTGGCGGCCAGTCTCTGGCCTGGAATTGATGTCGGACATAGGAAACCCTGTGATTATACAATATAGGAGGTCGCAGGAGAATGAGATTTTCAGTGACATTGCCCTACAAGAAAATCTACTGGAAAGAAATCTGAAAAGGGTCAAGTACGTCCTTGTCTACATACAGGGCGTCAACTATTTTGGACAAGAATTGGGTTGCCCGTCGATTGTTATGAGAGTCATTCTGTCCGACTATGAATTTGGGTTCCAGACTGCATGCGCTGCGCAAATCCTTGAACTTTTCGTTACGGGATCTTGCGGAAAGGTCACAGTGCTCTGCCAGTTTTTTATCCCAGATTGAACTGAATCAAACTTCGCCATCGGTAGCTTCACTGGAACGTATCTGTCATGCGATGGGGGTGGATCTCTCGGAGTTCTTCTCTTCGCGAAAAAAGAAGCTGGATAATCTGGTGGTGCGGCATGGTGGCACCCGTCAGCGGGTTACAGAATGGGACGACGCCGTGCTGGAGTATTTTCTGCCGAGTAACATGTTGCATGATTTCAGTGTGTTACTGTTGACCTTGAAGCCGTGGGGCAAAACCCGCTGGCGTGCGGCAGTGCGTACCATGAAGGAGCTTTGTATTGTCATGCGAGGGGAGGTAAAGGTGTCGGTGGGAGAAGAGAGTGAGCGGCTTGGAACGGGAGATGCGATTTATCTGGATTTGATTCATCCGCACAAGTGGGAAAATCTGGCTGATGAAGAGGCGGAGGTTCTGTTAGTCAACCGTAACTTTACGGAAGTGACTAATTTGGTTCAGGGATTCAGTCGCTCCGAAGAAAATATTTCATCACAATAGAAAATAGAAATCTGATATGTCAAAAATACTACTACTTGGAGCCGGCGGCTTTATAGGTGCGAACCTGACGGAGCGGCTGGT
>CAZYDZ010000233.1:2029-3703 GCA_964646535.1 uncultured Opitutaceae bacterium | reverse complement strand
TCAGGCAGCACAGGCAGCAATGAACGAATGGATTGAAGGCCTGCGCAGCAAAGCCTACGTACGGCTGTTTGACCTGTGAAGCAGAGCGTGGTTTTTTAAGACAACATCAGCCTGCACACTTCCAGACTCTGAATCAGGAAAATCCATAAAAGCCTGCTCCAGAGGAAATTGTTTTCCATCACCCATTGTACGGCGATACAGAAAATGATGGGGTAGAATATAATTCCCCACAATTGGAACAATCCGTAAAACACCATCGCAGGGTAAACCAGTATCACCAGCAGGTTGTCTTCATTATACTCCAGAACAGAGGGAAATAAGAACGAAAGACACTGCGCCAATAAAACTCCGGCTAACAAAGCTACGTAGACGACAACCAGCAAGGATATCCATTTCACCAGAAACTCCCCTACGGCACTGGCTATAACACGGTGAAACAGATCCATTGGTTGTCTGAGTCTTCCCTCTCGCCCCTTCTTTCCTTATTCCTCCAGCTTCTTAAGAGCCGCCTTGATATCCTCTGCCTGTTTGTCGGTGGACGCTTTGTTGTCGTGCCAGACAATACGACCTTCACTGATAATAAAAGCCTCTCGAGCACTGACTCCCTTGGCGGCTTCACGCACACCGAAAGCGCGCATCACAGTACCGTCCACATCGGAGACCAACGAAAACGGCAATCGATTTTTATCCTTAAATTTTTTCTGTAACTCTACAGTGTCACGGCTGACGCCAATCACGCGAATTCCCGCATCGGTCAATTCTTGGTAAGCATCGCGCAAACTGCATGCCTGCGCCGTACAGCCACCCGTCATGGCCTTGGGATAAAAGAACACCACCAGTTTACCTTTTTTATACAGCTCACCTAAGTCCAGGGACTCTCCATTTTCAATCGTCACCTTTAAACCTGGCGCCTCACTTCCCAACGCTGGCGGCTTTTCAGCAAACAAAACCGCTCCACTGCACAACCCAAACAATCCCAAGTAAAACAATAATCTCTTCATTCCCCATTACTACAACAACCATCCATTAAACACAACCGGATAACCGTATTTGGCACTGGTACATTTTGAAAAAAGTCTCACGCGAGGCTATATCAATACCTCACTCCTGACACATAGCGGGTACCATGGAGGCCACGCTCATACCGTGAATGATCTTTTTATCCGCAGGGCATACAGTTGCCAATACAGGCCCCGCTGTCACTTGTTGACCATCGCAAAAATAATAGGGGCATATACGGACCCGCCCTTCCATTTTCTGTACTTTGCCATCCTCGTCATAGATAGTAAACGGCACACGCTTCGGTTTATGGTATTCCTGCAAAACAAATGGCCCATCCTGCGATGCTGCCAATGCCTGCTCCAAACCGTGCGCCCATTCCTCGCGGGATACATCGCTACCCAACAATACGCTGCGAGCCCCCCATGAGTCTGGATTAAAGCCGCTGCGTTTGACAATCAACTGGCGCTCTTTCTGAGAACCGTTGGCCAACTGGCGCCAATCCCAGATCGCCTTGCCTCCCACCTGCGGACCATCCCATACTGCCCCCGGGGGCAATTGCTGATCTTCCAGCACCCATGTACGCGGGATCAGGCGCTCCAGACAACGGTGCAAACGTCTGGGAATCTCCTGCTTCCAGAACTCAGCAAGCCTCTGATGATGAAATAATGCCAA
>CAZYDZ010000233.1:0-2019 GCA_964646535.1 uncultured Opitutaceae bacterium | reverse complement strand
CACGAATCTGATATTGATTTTCTTCCTGAAAAGGACGCATGGAAGGACTGATCCAGGCTTCTCCCTGCTCAACAGACTGCATGAGATGTGACCTGTTCTCCATATTCTGCAAATCGAACAACTCAAAAAAACGATAGATCAGGTCCACCCGTTCAGGGTTGCCCTCCATATTCAGATGCAGGGAATCTCCCAACGGAATCAACTCTTCCGCACGCACCGCATACGCGCGTTTGCCACGATATTGATACGTCTCAGCGAGATATTGAAATTCAGGGAAATAGGTCATCCCTTCCTCTCGTAATACAAAGGCCAGGGAACGCACAGGGTGGTTACCTGCGGAACGAACCAACGCATTCCAGAAGCGATCCAGAAATTCTTCCGTATCCGCCGGAAACCCAGCAAACCTCGTTTCGTAGATCTTCTGCAGGAACAGGGTAAGCCCCAGTCCGCCTGGCACGGAATCCAGTTCCGTCAGCTTCCAGCCATCATCCGTCCAGAGTAAATCAGGGCGCAATAACGGCGGAAAGGTACCCTTCAAGCAAGTCGAGGATGCGTGTTGCAGGAGATCCTTTGGTTTGCCCCGATCCAGCAGCGGAGCCACCCAGTCTGCGCGCAAGGATTTATTGCGCAATAACGGCTTTCCTTCCCTGGAACGCAGATACAGGGTCTCCAGAGCCTGCTGCAGGGCGAGGCAGGCCTCTCCGATCTCCACCAGCTCCTGCCAGAGCGGTTGAGGAATGGTAAAAGGAGCTGGAGCCAGTCGCCAACTTTTATCTGCGAACAATTCCTGTCGGGTTAACTGTTCCCGCAATTCATCGAATGGAATTGCCAGATTGCCCGTGTCTGTCCTGTGCTGCCCCGTTTCGCTCATTGCTAATCCTCGATTTTAATCTCCTTGTTGCGAGAAGATGGACAACCAGCCCTCAGCCACGCCTGAATGAAGCGATCAATATCTCCATCCATTACCCCATCCACATTGCTGGTTTCGGCTCCAGTGCGCAAATCCTTCACCATCTGATAGGGTTGGAATACATAGCTGCGAATTTGGTTCCCCCAACCGATCTCGCCCTTGTCGCCGTAAAACTTCTCCATCTCGCTACGCTTGTCATCCTGCATTTTTTCATAAATGCGGGCTTTCAACGTCTTCATGGCGGTCGCCTTGTTCTTAATCTGTGATCGCTCGCTCTGGCAGGCAACCACAATACCTGTCGGCAAGTGAGTCAAACGCACGGCGGAATCGGTCTTATTGACATGCTGTCCGCCCTTGCCGCTGGAACGATACGTATCCACCCGCAAATCTTCGTCGCGGATGTCCACTTCAATATCGTCCTCAATCTCCGCAATCACATCCACCGAACAAAACGAGGTATGACGTTTCTTGTTGGCATCAAACGGACTGATGCGCACCAGACGATGCACACCGCGTTCCGCTTTCATAAAACCATATGCCGATTCTCCCTCAACGCGGAATGTGGCACGACTCAGCCCCGCCTCATCGCCATCCTGAATATCGAGCACCTCCAATTTGAACTGGGATCTCTCGACCCAACGGCAATACATACGAAACAGCATCTCGCACCAATCACACGACTCTGTTCCTCCCGCTCCAGCATGAATGGTCACAATCGCATTGGACCCATCCCTGGGACCGGACAGGAAGGACTGGATTTCCAGACGCTCAATCTCCGTTTGCAAAGCCTCTGTTCCGTCCTCAATCTCTTTCTCGTACTGCGTCGTGTCCTCTCCCGCAGATTCATCCACCAGCTCAATCAGCATGTTGACATCTTCCAACTTGCGTTTGAACGCCTCCAACATCTCAACGGGACGTTTCAGCGTATTCACCTTGCTGATCGTCGCACGTGCCTGATTCTGGTTATCCCAGAAACCGGGTACGGACATTCCTGCTTCCAACTGGGCTATCTCTTTTTGTCGGTTCTCGACGTTAAAGAAACCTCCACAGATAGCCGGCACGCTTGTGTATTTCTTCCAGTTGCGATCTCAGTTCAGATTGAATCATAT
>CAZYDZ010000232.1:0-3708 GCA_964646535.1 uncultured Opitutaceae bacterium | reverse complement strand
AAGTGCGTTGCAACGGGGGAACAGCAGGAGCCAGGGGGCCGCGGACATTTGCCAACCGCGTGCGCGTTGTACTGACTATGGCGTATCAGGGTGCGACAGAGCGTGAATTCCAGTTCTACACATCTGAGTCCACTGCAATCGCCCTGATTGGCGGTCAGGTTTACGATTTCGCGTTTTATTTACCGTATGATCTTTTGAGCAAGCGCGATAATATTCGCAAGGAGCCGTTTGGTTACCTGGTGGAATTGTTTGTTGAGGATCAGCCGATGCCGTTGAATCGCAATTCTGTGGGGAAACAACCTACTCCTGATAGTTTGCAGAGTTTTAGGGATCGGGCGGCGCGTGAGGCAGGTGTGAATGACGGGGTGTTAATTCCCGTATACCTTTCGCCGTTCTGGTCTCCCGCAGTAGCTGCAAACGCGCCTGCGTACTTGCGCAAGGAGAATCGTTAATCGTTCATATTATTCCTCCGGTTGTTTTCTGATTTTTCATGAGTGCGCAAAGCCAACTCTATATTAACCTTGGATCAGGGCACGTCTCAGTAGCGGAATTTGGCCCTCTCACCGCAGCCAAGGGAACACTAAAGTCATATAGTCAGGAAGCGCTCGACTATGATTTTCTGGATGAAGATCAATGGTTGGGAGCTACCACCAGTGCGTTGCGCAGATTGGTCAGTTTCAATAAGATTTCCGGGCCTGTGAATATCATCCTCCCTGGATTTTTGCTGCTGGCCAAAGCGATCAAGGTCCCTCATGTGGACGCGTCGCGTCAGGCCCAGATTATCGCATTTGAGGCCCAGACTAATATTCCTTATCCGCTGCATGAGGTTGTTTGGTCTTACCAGGTGGTGCAGGATGACGGAGTTGAGGTGGATGTGCTGCTGGTTGCGGTCAAGTCGGAAATCGCAGAAAACATTTGTAGGATGCTGGATAGTTTGCGGCTGGTTCCAGTCAGTCTGCTGGCTTCTCCCGTTCTTGATTACAATGCGTACCGTTTTAATAACCCTGACGAGAGCGGAGAGTTTCTGATTGTCAACATTGGTATGAAGAATACCAATCTTGCGTTTGGTTCTGCGGAACATCTCACCCTGCGCAATGTGTCCATTGGCGGCAACGCCCTGACTCAGAATATTGCCAATAATCTGGGGAAGAATTTTTCTGAGGCGGAAGCGCTAAAGGTGGCTTATTACTCGGAACAGGAGCCCGATCCCAACCATGAGTTTGCTTCGGTGTTTGCCACGAACAGTGAAAATTTTGTTCGCCGCATTCAGTCCGATATCACCCGTTCGCTGGCCAATTATAAAAAGCAGTCGCGCGGGAGTGGACCTGCTCGCGTGCTGTTGACAGGCCGCGGCTCGCTGGTTCCAGGCCTGGCGGAACATCTGAGTGAGAAACTGGGGGTAGCCGTCGAGTACTTTAATCCGCTGGAACGCTATCAGGTTCTTCCTTCGGCAAATCAGGAACTGGTGTCTTTGTACGGCTTTCTCATGGGAGAGATGGTGGGGGCGCAGGTGGCCCTGGAGAAGAGCAAGGCGTTCAAGCTGGATCTCCTGCCGGAGGAAATGGTGGTCGCACGCCGTTTTCGCAAGCAACAATTCTGGTATGTGGCTGCCGCCGCGATTTTGGGAGCTTCCCTGATATACCCATGGTGGACGGTTCAACAAGGGTTGAAGAGCGCGCGTCAGGAAGCCTCCAGATTGGACAGTCCCCTGCGTACGTTACAAAGTGCCGACCAGCAGGTGAAAGAGTTGCAAGACCGTATTAAATTGGGTGAGGATCGTATTTCCCGCCTTCGCAAGGTGGTGGAGTCCCTGCACAACTGGAATGAGTTTCTGGTCGATCTGCAAGGCCGTCTGGTATCCATTGGCGATGTATGGATTGAGTCCTTGCAGGTGGAGCGCCATGAGGATCCCGGTTCTGATTCCGATAGTGTTCGGCTGCGCCCGCCATCGCTTGTAATGGAGGAAAAAACCAAAGAAGATCCTCTGGTGCTACAGTTGGAAGGCCGTGTGGTGGATCGCAACAACCCGCTCAGCAGGGTCAGTGATGACCTGAAGAAGAGGGCGGAAAATTTCATTCAGACCATGGGGCAGTCGCCTTTTCTCAAGGAGGTGACGCTGAAGCGGTACGACGACACGATGCCTGGCATTTTGCGGTTTGAGTTTACAATATCGATCAATCCCGAGAGACCCTTATAGTAAGCGGAACGGTTATGTATTTTATTAAGAAACATATAGTTTTCTTCACATTGATTGTGCTTGGCGTAATTTCCTTCGGGTTTTTTGCATATTTGTATCTTAGTGGCCGCGAGGAGCTCAAGGGAGTACAGGCAGGCAATGCCAGTAAACAGAGCAGAATCTCGGCTTTATTGGGTCGCCCTGGCTTGGCTGCAAGTCCTGAAAATACTGCGGCGATGCAACAGTACAGTGAAGCACTGGATCAGCAGTATAATAAGCTGGTGGGCGAAATGCTGCGCAAAGATTTGACCACAACGCTGTTTGCGAACCCGCCCTCATCGAATGAGCGTTTTGCGATTGATCACCTCGGTTTTCGTGAAGAGTTGCGCCGTCTGGCCACGGGGCGTGAACGTCCTGACTTTCCGATATTGCTGGCTTCCGGGGTCGGTGATTTCGGATTCTCCGAATATTCAGGCGTACCGCCAAGACCTGAACTGGTAAAGGATCTGTACGAACAGAGGAAAATCATCGATTTCCTTGTGAAAGAGTTGTTCAAGACAGGACCGTCCAAGTTGGTTTCTGTCAGCCGCGGCCCCGTCAAGGGTGAGGTTACTCCCCGCCCTTCGTCAGAAGGAGCCTTGCGCAGGGAGCGCGGGATGGCTGTTGGAACGGAAACTTCCTCAAGAAGCAGTAGGGCTGCCATTCTTCCCAAGGACGTTTTTGAAATCCCTGAGCAAATCAGTGCGCGTGTGCCTGGTGTGGTGGATACCATTCCAATACAGATTGTTTTTGAAGGGAGAACTCCCTCATTACGAAAGTTTCTAAATCAAATTGTTGCAAGTAAGCTGCCGATCGTTGTGCGCAATGTGGAGGCTCGTTCTATTGTGGGGCAAAGTCGGGCGGGCAGTGCCACCCGTACCAGCACCAGCAGGCGTACGGGCAGGGAAATGGCGACAACGACCAAGGAAGATGCTGCATCCTCCGAGGCGATAGTGATTCCTGAGGGATTCAACGAGGTGATCGCGGATAACCGTTCTGAATTTACGGTGACATTGGAATTTCTTCTTCCCAGCCGTGAACAGGCGCCAGTACAGGGTGAATAACGCAATAAAAGGAAATTTACTGTGAGCAAGTGGTTAGACAAAGTCCTTCTTCTGGTAGCAATAGTGATTGCCGGTGCGGCAGCCTACTACGCTGCTTCCAACAGCTATCAGTCCAACGTACGCCAGTCCGGAATGCGGGGAAATACGTTTGACGCAGAGCTGCCGTCGATTGAAAGCCCGCCGCAGATGCACTGGGATGAACCTGCCAAACAGCAGGATAATTGGATTTTTGAGGTCTTTACTCCACCCAGGGTGTTTTTCAATCAGGGAACTTCGCGCTTCGTGATTCAGTTGCCGGATGGCGAGGTACCTCCTCCTCCTGCTACGGAGTTTGGCCTTGAGGTGGTGGGCATTAAACGCGAGCCTTTCCGTGTGCAGTTGACTGGCTACTCTGGCCACTGATGCGGAAATAGCCGACAGGGCCAGAGT
>CAZYDZ010000231.1:0-3713 GCA_964646535.1 uncultured Opitutaceae bacterium | reverse complement strand
GCCAGATTGCCCGGCTCCACCAGATTCGGAGCCAATGGATGGATGGCGACGGCATACTCCGCATGGTCCGTAAACTTCAATGAGGCCTGGCCTGTAACAAATGCGGCTGTCTGCTGGCGAACCACTCCAGTCTGCCACAGTCCCCTTAGAACATCGGCTCCCTGCCTGTCCCAATCCAGCAGCGCATGCCCTGCTTCCTCCTGACGCAACAGAACATCCCGCTGGGTACGCACTTCTCCCGTGCGCACCTGTTTTTCCGCACTCGTTTCCACCACGGCCGATACAATCAACAGGGTGGCAATTGCGGATCCCCCACCCACTGCCGCCCACAGCATCTTGCGCTTGCGCTGCACCAGCCAGGTGAAGGCCACGATAAGGGTACAGACTGTCAAAATACCGATAAACAGAGATGGATCCTCCAGCGTCAGCCTAACAATCTTGGAAGAAGTAATCAGCCCCTGCTCCTCTGTCACCACGCCATTGCGGATCACATGATCGTCCTCAATCTGCGCGTCATCCAGCAGGCGAATCCAGGCCGTCTCCAATTCCTTTTTCCTGTGCAGATACTGATCGGCAGCCACCTGGCGCTCGGCAGAATTATGTTCCTGTACCAGAGTGTCAAAACGGTTCTTCCACCACTCCACAAGCGCGGTATGGCCAGGCTGGCCAATTTGCCTGGCTGGAGCGATCTCGGAAAACATTTCCATTTGCTCCCATATCTCTTTCTCTGCTGTTAACAAAGAAGGCAGGAATAACCAGACCAGAAGCCCGCAAACTCCGAGTTTACTCCCCAATCGCAAAGGTTTAATTAAATGCAACATCTTATTTTTCCTGCATCACTCCAACATCAATCTGGAGATTTTCCCGTTTCTCGATTTTCTCCACCATGCCATCGCGAATCCATGTGACCCGATCACAAATATTCAGCATCTTATGATCGTGGGTCGCACTGATAATCGTCACATTCATCTCAGTGGACAGCTCTTTCAAAATGGAAATGATCTCTTCTCCCGTTCTGGTATCCAGGTTGGCAGTCGGTTCATCCGCCAGTACAATGGCAGGACGGTTCACCAATGCGCGGGCAATGGCCACACGCTGTTGCTGCCCCCCCGACATACGTCCAGGTTGATGGCTCCAACGCTCACCCAGGCCCACACGCTCCAGGATATTGTAGGCGCGCTCACGTGCGTCGTCAGGATCGACATTGGCAAAAATCATTGGCATCGTAACATTCTCCATCGCAGTCAGCATCGGCAACAGATTATAGCTCTGGAAAATATAGCCGATCTTGCGACAACGCAGCCAGGCCAATTCAAAACTGTCCAGCGACGCGATATCGACTTCGTCAATAAACACCATTCCTTCAGTCGGTTTATCCAACCCGCCAATCATATTGAACAGAGTCGACTTCCCCGATCCTGACGGCCCCATGATCGCCATGTACTCGCCGCGATATATATCCAGATCAACCCCGCGCAGAGCATGGGTAACCAAGTCTCCCATCACATATTCTTTTTTGACTCCCAATGCACGCACGACCACATCGCGGGCCATATCACCGCCAGCATCAGTCGTCACAGGGGAAGAGGAAGAAGGATCTGTATTCATTATTCGTCAACGCGCAAGGCATCCACAGGTTTCATTCGAGACGCCAGCAGAGCTGGATAAACAGTCCCCAATATGGCCAGTAAAACTCCCACTCCCAATGAGGTGAGCAAAATATTCAGGCCGCTGGAAGCAGGGAAATATTCCAGACCATACCCGCCATACTGTAAAAGAGCGGCCAACAGGGAAACCACGACACCGAGAACCATGCCAATCAACGCACCTATCACTCCCAGCATACTGGATTCCATCAAAAAGATTTTCACCACCAGGCTGTCACTGGCGCCAAGACATTTCATCGTACCAATCTCGCGAAAACGCTCGGTCACACTCATCAACATCGCATTGGCGATTCCCACCGTACACAACAGCAACGACATGACAATCAACCAGGTATCAACCTGACTTCCCGCCAATGTTTCTTCGATATTCACCCCCGAACGATGCAAAATCACCGTGAGTTCATTCGCCATCTGGAGATTGGACTCCACCTCCAAAAATTCGCGGACCACCTGAGTGGACTCCGTATATCCAACTTCCTGCAGGTGGTGAATCAGATAGATCAGCCCATTCGTATACTGGCTATCAACCCGTCCCTGCCGCTGGATGGATGCCATGCTGCCAGCCCATACTTCATTTACTTTTCCACCAAGCAGTTGAGACTGCTCTTCCGTAATTCTGTTTGCCCGAATGGCCTCGGCAACCAGCAACTGCTCCCGCAATACGGCGGCACGCTCAACCGCATTATCCATCTGTCGCTTCGCCCGATCCAGGCTAATTTCAATCGAGGAGCCTTCCCTGTCCTCCACACTCATGCTGGAATAGGTGGACTGGATTCTTTCCAGGCTAAACCGCAATTCTTTCTGAATACGCCCATCCAAAGTGTTTAACTCACGACGAGCCTCATTCACTTCCAACCATCCCAATTGCCTGCCCGCCTCCTGCAATGTCTCTATCGCGAGCACTGTTGCAGGCTGTATGGAGTCCAGCTTGGCGGCGGACTGGCGGACGCTGCTCAATTCGGGCCCACGGCTGTCCTCTAAACCTTGCACCGCTGCGGACAACGAATAGGCCAATCGTCCTGACAATCCCATGTAGGAAAGAAACGCGATCGCCAGAACAATGGAAACCATCGTAATGGTGGAGCGCATGATACGCACCTTGAGACCAGCCAGCATCAGCCCAAACAATGTCTTGTTGGGCAGAGGTTCCCATTTACCGCGCAAATGCCGCAATAAATCCTGCCCTGTCAGCTCATGAATAGCATTATCCTGTCCGTGTGCAGTACTCATTTTTCGCGAATCCCTCCTATCTGAATATTCAATTCACTGCGCAGTTCGACTTTTTCGACCATACCATCGCGAATCGAAATCACCCGATCTGATACGGACAACATCTTGTGGTCGTGCGTGGCGCTGATAATAGTGACCCCGCGTTCACGGCTCAGCGCGCTCAAACGGTTAATGATCTCCTCACCCGTTTTGGTATCCAGATTCCCAGTCGGCTCATCGGCCAGAATGATGTTGGGATTGTTGGCAAAGGAGCGCGCAATGGCCACACGCTGCTGCTGCCCCCCTGACAGTTCATCGGGACGGTGGTGCATACGGTGATCAAGCCCGACCGCCGCCAGCAGATCGGCAGAACGCTTATTCGCTTCAGCCGCGGAAACCCCTCCCATCAGCATGGGCAATGCAACGTTCTGCATGGCCGTCATCACAGGGATCAAATTATAACTCTGGAAAATATAACCGATACAGAAATTCCTCAGGCGCGCTTGCTCGGTACGGGTCAAATCGGACATATTCACACCCTTGATCTGGACATCCCCTTCCGACGGCAAGTCCAGCCCACCGATCATGTTGAATAATGTCGATTTGCCAGAACCAGAAGGCCCCACAATGGAAACATATTCCCCTGCGTAAACATCCACGCTCACCCCCTTCAACGCGCGCACAATCTCAGTACCGGTCTTATAGATGCGGTGAACATCGCGCACGGAAACCACGACCGTCTTGCCTTTGGAATACTCTTCGTGAAGACGTAAACTGTCCTCACTTTGATCCTGTACGAAGGGTGTGTTGGATGAATCGGTCACGGACAATCAGGGT
>CAZYDZ010000230.1:0-3730 GCA_964646535.1 uncultured Opitutaceae bacterium | reverse complement strand
ACTGCTGGCAATCGCTTTATGGAAACCAGCCATTCATTCATATCCTGTCGAGCGGGCACTTCCCTGATACCGCACATTATGTGGGGACGAACCTGGTTGGTTTTTCCGCAGTGTGGAACCAGCGGACAGGCAATCTGATTGTGACATCCGCAATAGACAATCTGATGAAAGGGGCGGCCAGTCAGGCGGTTCAGATTATGAACCTCTGGCTCGGATTTCCGCAGGTCGAGGGTCTGGCGGGAAAAACACTGTCAGGAGTTTAAGCGATGAGTAAGTTTCAGATATTGGAATCCCCTGCGGGACTGGCTGATGTCCCAGGTTTTTTGAATGCTGGAGTGGCGGCGGACTTTCGCCGCAAGGGTGATGGACGGCTGGATCTTGCTCTGTTGTTCAGCCCGACTCCTTGTACTGCCGCAGGGGTGTTTACCACCAATCAGGTGGTGGCAGCTCCAGTGAAATATTGCAGGCAAGTACTCGAACAGTGCGATACCGTTCACGGTATCATTGCCAACAGCGGTAATGCCAACGCCTGTACGGGGGAACAGGGGATGCAGGATGCGGTGCGGATGGGGGAAGAGGCCGCCCGATTGCTGAAAGTGCCGCAGGGCAGTATTCTGGTTTGCTCGACTGGCAGGATTGGTGAGCCGCTTTCGCAAAATGCACTGCAGATCGGAATCCCTGCCGTGGTGCAGGCTTTGTCAGCGGACAACCAGGCAGGTGCGGCGGCCTCCAGCGCCATCCTGACCTCGGATACCCGCCCCAAGACCGTGACTGTGCGCTCGCAGGCAGTGAATCCGATTACGGTCTCCGGTATCGCCAAGGGCGCGGGCATGATTGAGCCTGCGATGGCAACCATGCTGGCTTTTCTGGGGACGAATGCAGCAGTCCCCGCGGCATTGTTACAGAAAATACTGAGTGATTCACTGAAGCAGAGCTTCAATGCGATTACCGTGGATGGCGATCGCAGCACCAATGATACCGTGTTGCTGTTGGCCAATGGATCCTCGGGAGTGGTTATTGATTCGGAGAGCCATCCTCTGTATCCTGTTTTTAAGGACATGGTGCAGGAGGCCTGTACCAATCTCGCGCTTAAGATTGTCGGGGATGGAGAGAAGATCAGTCATGTGGTAACCCTGGAAATTGAAGGAGCGGACAGTGAACAGGATGCTTTCCTGGTGGCGCGTTCCATTGGCAACTCGTTGCTGGTCAAGAGTTCATGGTGTGGCGGTGACCCAAACTGGGGGCGGCTGATCTCTTCCGCAGGGGCCTCTCCCGCGCGTGTGGTTGAGGAGAAATTGGATCTCTATTACAACGAAGTACCCGCATTGTTGCAGGGTCAGCCATTAGTGGAGAACAAGCCATTGTGGAAAAAGGAAGTTGCTAATCGCGAGTTCAGCATCAGGTTGAATCTGAATCTCGGATCTGGCAGGTGTCGCTTTTATGCGACAGACCTGACAGAGGCTTACGTCAATTTTAATAAAAGTGAATGATATGGAACTTGATCCTGTAGTGAAATCAAAGGTGTTGCTGGAAGCGTTGCCTTATTTGCAGCGTTTCAGGGGTTCTATCTTTGTAATCAAGTATGGGGGGAGTTTCATGGACGATCCCGATCCTGAAATACGCACCCGCGTGGCAAGGGATGTCGCCTGCCTGGCTGCTGTCGGTATTCTGCCAGTGGTCGTGCATGGTGGCGGCAAGGCGATTACTGAAGCGTTGACCAAATCAGGTATTGAGACCGTTTTCAATCGTGGTTTGCGGGTAACGGATGGAGAGACGGTCAAGGTGGTGGAAGATACCTTGTTTGGGAAAATCAACGGGGAGATTTGCTCCTATATCAGACAACATCACGGTAATCCACAGGGTATGAATGGCCGCACGTTGCTCGTCTGCAAAAAGCAGACCCAGGACGATCAGGGTAATGAGGTGGACCTCGGATATGTGGGCAGGATTACCGCAGTCAAAACCAAGTTGATCAAAAAGTTGCTGAAAGATGGATATATTCCCGTGATTTCTCCCATTGGTTCGGATGAGGAGGACCAGGCTTATAATATTAACGCGGATGTGGCCGCCGCACATGTGGCCGCAGCATTGCGGGCGCGCCGTCTGGTGTTTCTTTCTGATGTGCCTGGCCTATTGAGAGACTTCAGTGATCCCACATCTCTGATTTCCACCCTGAAAATCAGCGAAGTGGAGAATCTGGTTGATAAAGGAGTGATTGCCCAGGGGATGTTGCCCAAGGTGAGGAGCGGCGTCGAGGCACTGCGCGCGGGAGTGCATCGTGTCCACTTTGTGGATGGCAGGATGCCGCATAGTGTGTTGTTGGAGATTTTTACCGATCAGGGTGTCGGCACGGAAATTGTCAATGCATGATATGAATACGCAGTCACAGACTCTGGAACGTTATTCCTCGTATTTGATTCGCAATTACGCCATGCCCTCCTTGGTGTTGGTACGCGGCGAGGGATCGCGAGTGTGGGATGCTGAAGGTAAATCCTATCTGGACTTCACTTCGGGAATAGGAGTGACGGCGCTTGGACACAGCCATCCGCATTGGGTGTCGCGTGTGACTCATCAATTGTCGACGATTTCGCACGTCAGCAATCTGTTTGCAAATCCCTGGCAGGCGGAACTGGCGGAGCGATTGACGGGGTACTGCGGGGAGGGCAAGGTGCTGTTCTGCAACAGTGGAGCGGAAGCCAACGAATCCCTGCTCAAACTGGCACGGTTGTACGGAGTTTCGCTGACTGGCGAAGAGGGGAAGCGCTGCGGGGTAATCACTGCATTGAATGGTTTTCACGGACGCACCTTTGGTGGAATGAGTGCGACACCCCAGGAGAAAATCCAAAAAGGGTTTCGTCCGCTGTTGCCTGATTTTGCATACGCAACATTAAATGACATAGCTTCATTTGACAGGTTGATCACTGAACAGACTGCGGGCGTATTGTTGGAAACCATACAGGGCGAGGGTGGTGTATTTCCTTGTGACCCCGGATTCCTGCGGGAATTGCGCGCCTTGTGTAATGAACGGCAGGTGTTGCTGATGTTGGATGAAGTTCAATGTGGACTTGGTAGGACCGGAAGTTTCTTTGCCTTCGAGGAAGCGGGTATTGTTCCTGATGCAATCGGTATGGCAAAAGGGCTGGGCGGAGCGTTCCCGATCGGCGCCATTTGGGTGCGGACTCCGTATGCAGGCTTGTTCCAGCCTGGATCGCATGGAACCACGTTTGGAGGAAATCCGCTGGCTTGTTCCGCGGCATTGGCAGTACTCGATTGTTTTGAACAGGACAACCTGTTATCCAAGGTAAAACAACAGAGTCAGCAGTGGCTGTCTGACCTTGATACGTTGGCAAAGAAAAATCCGACTGTCATTAAGGAGATCCGCGGGCGCGGTTTCATGGTGGGACTTGGATTGCACAGCGATCCCGTGCCCGTTGTCACAAAACTGCGTGAATCGGGTTTGCTTACGGTAATGGCGGGCAATCAGACGATTCGCTTGTTGCCGCCGCTGACGGTGACGGACGACGAACTTCAATCTTCAGTGGAAATCCTGCGGCAGGTGTTCGCAGCCAATTCATTCTAACTCCTGACTTACATGATCAGACATTTTATCAAGGAAACTGATTTTTCCACCCACGAGCTGCCAGGGTTATTTAATCTCGCCAAAAGCCTGAAACGGTTTCGCAATCGCCACACACCGCCATCTCTGGAGCGTCAGAGCTGGGGAATGTTG
>CAZYDZ010000229.1:1280-3736 GCA_964646535.1 uncultured Opitutaceae bacterium | reverse complement strand
ACTATTTCCCTGACAGAAGCTCTTTTGCCAATGTAAGCAAAGCCGCGGATGAGCGCTATCTGCTGCGTCCCCATACATCCTCGGTACAGATCCGCACGATGTTGAAAGGAGAGCCGCCAATCCGTATTGTTTCTCCGGGACGCTGTTTCCGCCGCGATACCGCGGATGCCACACACAGCGCCAACTTCCATCAGATTGAAGGTCTATACGTGGATAAAAATGTCACCGTGAAGGATCTGAAGGCGCTGTTGGATTACCTGATTCAATCCCTGCTTGGCAAGAAGGCGGAAGTTCGTTTCAGGCCACACTTTTTTCCTTATACCGAGCCGAGCTTTGAGGTCGATTTTTCAGCAAAGCATTTGTCGAAAGTGGGCAGTAAATGGATTGAGATTGCGGGTTGCGGAATCGTCGATCCTGCTGTGTTTCGCTCGGTTGGCTACGATCCTGAAAAGTACAGCGGTTTTGCCTTTGGCATGGGAATTGAGCGCATTGCGATGATCCTCTACGGGATTGATGACATCCGCTATTTCTACCAGAACGACTACCGTTTCCTGGAACAATTTTAAGAAAAGGACCCTGACGTGAAAATCAGTTATCAATGGTTGCGTGACTACTTGCAGTTGGACAAGACTCCAGATCAACTGGAGGAGGCTCTGACTTTGATCGGCTTTGAGGTGGAGGGTATTGAATTACTCGGGCTACCCGATCTGCCGAATGTGGTCGTCGGTGAGGTATTGTCCCGTGAACAACATCCGAATGCGGATCGCCTCGGCGTGTGTCAGGTACGGGTCGACCGCGAGGGTGAACCTCGGCAGATTGTATGCGGAGCCACCAATTACAAAGTGGGTGATCGGGTTCCTGTGGCTTTGCCAGGCGCCGTGCTGCCTGGGGATTTTAAGATCAAGTCTTCCAAGCTGCGCGGGGTGCAGTCCGATGGTATGATGTGCAGTCCGCGCGAGCTGGGGTTGGGGGATGACCATGCGGGATTAATGATCCTGACCCAGCGTCCTGAACTGGGCACGCCGATCAATAAGGTGTATCCAGACAGCGATATTCTATTCGACATTGAGGTGACGCCCAACCGTCCCGATTGCCTGAGTCATGTTGGGATTGCCAGGGAATTGGCCGCCTACTTCAATCTGGAGCTTTCCTATCCTGAAGTCCGTATTTCTCTTCCCGAGACCAATGAACATCTGATCGCAAGTGTGGAGGTGCAGGTATCCGAAACCTGTCCTCACTATTTGTTGTATTCCATTAGAGGGGTCTCGATTGCAGAAAGTCCAGATTGGCTGAAGAAACGGTTGGAGACAATCGGGTTGCGCTCCATCAATAACGTGGTGGATGTAACCAACTATGTCCTGCACGAACTGGGACAGCCAATGCACGCCTTTGATGCGGACAAGATCAGCGGAGGCAAGCTGGTGATCCGCAATGCCAGACAGGGTGAGAAGATTGTTACGCTGGATGATAAGGAGCGCGCGCTGCAGCCGTATATGACTGTGATTGCAGATGCGGAAAAACCATTGGTGATTGCGGGTGTCATGGGGAGTGTTGATGCGGAAGTGGACAGTTCGACAAGGGACATTGTATTGGAAGTCGCATGGTTTCAGCCTTCTGCCATACGCCAGACCGGTCGCAGGCTCGGCTTGTCCAGTGACAGCTCTTACCGCTTCGAAAGAGGAGTGGATCCAAAGGGGGCAGGATACGCCGCTGAACGGGCGATTGAACTGATCCTGCAGACCGCAGGCGGGACTTTGCTCGGCGGTGTGCATCGCGTGGGGCGTCCTCCCGTTACAGAGAATGAAATTGAGATTTCGCCAGCCTACGTAAACCGTGTATTGGGTTTTTCAATACCTGATGCGGAAATCCAGGGTATTCTGGAGCGTCTTGAGCTTGAGGTGAACGAACATTTTCGCGAAGACGGAGACAAATACTGGATTGTGGGAATTCCGTCTTATCGCTCGGATTTACAGCGTCCCGTGGATCTCGTGGAGGAAGTTCTGCGAATTTATGGCACCACCAGAATACCACAGGCGGAGGTGATGGCTCCTGGATTGATCAATCCCGATGACCAGGTCTATCTGTTTCTGCGGGCGAGCGCCGAATACCTGAAGGGACAATATTTTCAGGAGTGCGTGAACTATACCCTGCGCTCTGAGGAAGAATTGAGCCGTCTGTTTGCGTATTCCTATGCAAATAGCCTGAAGCTGGCCAATCCTCTGGCTCAGGATCAGACACACTTGCGCCCATCCCTGTTGCTTGGATTGTTGGACAATGTCCGTTACAATCTGGATCGCGGCAATACATCGTTGCGCATATTTGAGACGGGCAAATGCTTTAAGGAGGTGGATGGCAAGGTGTACGAAATGGCGTCCGTATCTTTTGTGGTATATCTGCCCGATGAGCAGACGCATTGGCATAAGGAGCAACAGCCTGATTATTACGCGGCGAGAGAG
>CAZYDZ010000229.1:0-1270 GCA_964646535.1 uncultured Opitutaceae bacterium | reverse complement strand
CAGCCGTCTTAGAGGCGATGCCATCGGGGCATCCATGGTCGGAGGGGCATAGTGCGGTATTGGGTGATTTCAGCAATGGCTGGATTGCCAAATTTGGCTTTATGGGAGTCCCTATCTTAAAACATTGGGATGTTTCAGGCAAGCTGTTGGCTGGAACAATCCATATCATTCCTGAATCGGTCAAACGGGTGAACGTATTTCAGCGTTATCAGCCATTGAGCGCCTATCCGTCTGTGTCGCGTGATGTTTCTCTGGTGGTTCCACAGGAAGTCTGGTCATCCGAGGTGGAGAACTTCCTGCGCCAGGCAGCCGCTCCAGTCCTTCCAGCCGGAGTTTTACTGGAAGGGATCTCCCTGTTCGACGTATTTCAGGGGAAGGGGATCGGCGATGGTAATAAAAGCCTGACCTACAGCCTGACATTCCGTTCGACAGAACGCACTTTGACCAACGATGAAATCAGTACGGTTTTCAACGCATTGTTGCAGGCCGTACAGCAACATTCACAATATACGCTTCGATCCTGATGAGCATGTCTGAATCCATGGACTCCAGTATGAACATTGATTATGTGGCCAACCTGGCCCGTATTGATTTGAACGATGAGGAAAAGAAAGTTTTTTCCGATCAGTTGACTCAGGTCTTGCACTATTTTGACAAGCTCAAGGAAGTGAATGTGGACGGGATTGAACCGACTGCGCACACGTATCCACTTTTCAATGTATGGTCAGTGGATGAGCCAAAACCCGGATTGCCAGTCAAGGTTGCATTGCAAAATGCGCCTGCACAGCGGCAGGACATGATCGTGGTTCCCAAGGTCATCGAATAAGTCCGTTACAAATCATACAGCAATCCAAGCCTCACTATTCATGAGCGATACATTTTTTAAGGAAACCGCAGTCGAATTGTCCACCCGACTGGACAAGAAGGAGATATCCTCGCGGGAACTGACCCGACTGTTTATTGATCGAACCGTTCGTTTGGAACCGCAAATCAAGGCGTTTAACTGTTGGGATGCGGAGGATGCCCTGCGTCAGGCCGATGCGAGCGATCAGCGCCGTGCGGCAGGTAATAGTCACGGTGTATTGGATGGTATCCCTGTGGCATTCAAGGATGTCATTGCGGTAACAGGACAGCCGTTGACCTGTTCCAGTAAAATGCTGGAAAACTACATCAGTCCGTACGATGCGACCGTGACGACCAAGCTGCGAAATGCCGGTGCGGTAATCTGGGGACGATTGAATCTGGATGAGTTTGCGATGGGGTCTTCCAC
>CAZYDZ010000228.1:0-3765 GCA_964646535.1 uncultured Opitutaceae bacterium | reverse complement strand
TTGCTTTTCTCAATATGAACATCCTTGAGATCCTCCTCAAGCCCCTCTGTACTGGCCTGCAATCTTTTGTAGTGATTGTAAACGGCTACCGAGAGAACCTTTTTGGCGTGCTCCTGCCCGATAATATACTGATCCAATACACCTTTAATCTCCACAGGGCGCACCAGCTTGAAAGACGGGTCAGCCAACTCCTCCCGTGCAGGTCGCGATTCGCGGTCGATGATGTTTTTGCATACGGTGACGCAGGAATCACAGATATGCACACCGCCAGGGCCCGCAATCAGCTTGCGGACCTCGTTTCTCGGCTTTCCACAGAACGAGCAATATGTAACGCTGGCACCTTTGGACATGGCAGATAGATCAACCCTTTGACTGGCTGGTGATCACTTTGTCCACCAGGCCATACTTATAAGCTTCCTCAGCAGTCATATAATAGTCGCGGTCAGAATCTTTTTCAATCTGTTCCACAGGCTGTCCCGAATGTTTGGCCAGAATTTCATTGAGAACCTTGCGCCAACGCAAAATTTCCCTTGCCGCAATGGAAATATCAGAAGTCTGCCCGCCTGCGCCACCAGTCGGCTGATGTATCATGACCCGACTATTCGGCAAACAGAAACGCTTCCCCTTGGTGCCGCTTGCCAGCAACACGGTTGCCATGCTCGCCACCATACCAATACCGTAGGTGATCACATCGCACGACATGAAGTTGAGAGTGTCGTAAATCGCCATACCCGCAGTCACGCTTCCACCGGGTGAGTTGATGTAGAGATGAACATCCTTTTTGGGATCTTCCATCTGCAGGAACAACAACTGCGCGATCACCGCATTGGCCACTCCATCATCAATGGGCGTACCAATGAAAATAATACGATCTTTCAGCAGACGGCTGTAGACATCCCACGACCGCTCTCCGCGGCCTGTATTTTCAACGACTGTTGGTATGATATAACTACTCACGGTTTTCAGGAGGCTTTCTCTTCTCTTACTACACTGGCTTTCTCAACCAGCCAAGTCATGGTCTTCTGTAATAGAATATCAGAAGAGAGAGACGTCAACAGCGAGCGATCTTTCTTGATCTCAGAAACAATCTTTTTCGGATTCTGCCCAGAATAATACGCCTGACGGTAAATGGCTTCACTGAGGTCTTCCTGGGTCACGCGAATCTCTTCTTTTTCCGCGATTTTCTTCAGGATCAGATTTACCTTCACCTGGGCATCCGCGTTCTTGCGAGCGCTCTCAAACAACTCATCGCGGTGCTGTTCCAGAATATCGCGCGGCACCCCACGCTGCAAATTCTCGTTTACCATGCGACGCAGAGTCTGCTCGGCGTGACGATCCAGCATGCTCTCCGGAACTTCCACGGTAACGCCTTCCGACAGTACCTTGACAATTTCATTGCGCTGCGCTTCCTGATCGCGGTTTTCCTTGTTGCGCAACAGATCCTTGCGGAGGCTTTCACGCAAATCCTCCAAACCTGAAACTTTCATGCTCTTGAAAAACTCTTCGTCAAGCTCGGGCTTCACTCGCTCGCGCACTTCCTGTACAGTCACTTTATAAGTGACGGTCAATCCGCGCAGGGCTTCCGTAGAATGATCGTCCGCAAATTTTTCCTGTACCTCGAACACATCTCCCCCTTTTTTTCCTGCCAATGCCTTCGATACCTCTGGCAACAGCGGGCTTTCCGCAGACACTTCTTCCCATGAGGTTTCCTGCGAGCCATACACGCCGACATCCTGATGCGTCTCCTTCAGCGGTTTGCCATCCAATTCGGCTTCATAGGAAATCTTGACGTAATCACCAGCCTTGGCAGGAGCTTCCGACGCCTTGAAATCAGCACGGCGCAAGCGCAGGCTTTCCAGTTCCTGGTCCACATCCTCTTCGGTCACGTTGACCTCTGGCAGTTTGATTTCAATACCCGTGTACTCGGGCAGATCAAAATCGGGCACGACATCTGCCACCACACGCACCTGGTAATCTTCCGCAGCAGTCTCCAACTCCCCGACCTCCACAAAACTGTTGAGGTTTTTCTCCTGCTGCAGCACGGCATCCAGAACCTTCTGCACGACACTTTGTTTCACATTCTCCGTCAACTCCTTACCATAGCGTTGCAACAGCATGTTCACAGGCACCTTGCCTGGACGAAATCCTGGAATCTTCACCTGGCGGGAAAGCGCGTTGAGGGAATTCTTTTCTTCCTCTTTATAGATATCGGACGGAACGGTGACCGTATAGGACTTGCGAGTAGCCGAAATAGTTTCGCTTTGAATGTTCACGTTAGTAGCCTTTAATTGACGAATTTTATTGAAAAAGGATTAAACGTAAGCCGAGCAGGCTCCCTCGGTCAAGGAAGAAGAAAGCGAATGCCGCTAAGGACAAGTGAAGATAGGCATCGCTGGTTTCCCTTGTAGGAGCGGCTTTACGCCACGACCAAGTCTACCCCACATTCGGGTCGCGTCGGTAAAGCCGCTCCCAAGAACCAATCAGAAAATAGAAACCGGGGAATTTCCGCATAGGGAATTAAAAATTATAAAAATAAATAAAGTCTTTACAAGTATTGTGTGTGTTTATAATTTTAACCACAGATCACGCAGATGAACGCTTAAACAAAGCCTGGCTCCACCTCCTATCGAAAAACGCACTTCATCCAAATCAAATCTTGCACCTTCATCCCGTACAGGATATTGTACATATTATGAATACACTCACTTATACTACAGCCAGGGAAAATCTGGCTGCGACCATGCAGCGTGTGATTGATGATCGAATACCCATTCTGATCACCAAGAAAAAGGATACGGCTGTTGTGATGATTTCTCTGGAAGAGTATCAGTCGCTGGAAGAGACCGCCCATCTGTTGCGCAGTCCCGTCAATGCACGGCGTCTGCTTGATTCGATTGATGCGCTGGAAGCGGGTAAGGGAACGCGTCGCAAGCTTGTTACATGAACCTGATATTTTCAGGGCAGGCATGGGAGGAGTATCAGTATTGGATTTCCAATGACAAGAAGACTCTCAAGCGGATTAACCTGCTAATCGAAGCGACCCGTTGTGACCCTTATGAGGGTATCGGCAAACCGGAAGCGCTCAAACACGCATTGGCTGGTTACTGGTCCCGTCGCATTACGGATGAACAACGGTTTGTCTATAAAGTCAGAGACGATGAATTGTTAATCGCCCAATTGCGTTATCACTACTAGCCCACTCCCGATCGGATCACACCCGGCATCTTTTCTGCGTCCTTTGCGCTCATCTGTGGTTAAAATCAAGGCTTCTGCCCTGAGTCCAGTCCAACAAACTGTTTTTCCAGCAAAGGCAGAATCTGCTCCCCGCGATCCTCCAGCAGATAGTGTCCCGCGTCTGCATAGGAATGGCTGGTCGCTGCGGGCAACTTCTCCTGCCATAAGCGCAGATAACCCTCGTGAAAACAGAAATCCTTCATTCCCCAATATAGACTGACGGGAATACTATCCAAACGCGGAATCCGCTCCCCGATCTCGTGTAACACTGCCCACGCAGGATCTTTTGGGCTGCGCGGAATATCCCGTACAAACCGATGCACGGCCACCCTGTCATGCCAGTTGCGATAGGGATACAGAAATCCTTCCTTTGCCGACCTGTTCAGCGGACGTACCACGGACATCCGGCTTGCGGGACCTGCAAAACCATTCAGTCCGCGCACGATCCATTCTCCCGCATACTTCGTACGGCACAACAATATCCGCCTGGGCACATCGTTTGAATACCCTGGTGACGTATTCAACACCGCA
>CAZYDZ010000227.1:0-3794 GCA_964646535.1 uncultured Opitutaceae bacterium | reverse complement strand
GATATGTCGGGAGCACCCTACCCATAAAACCAGCGATCATGGCCTTAAACTAGCGGCATTCGGGTCGTGGCGTAAAGCCACTCCTACAAGGTGGACACTACCGGTGATCGGCTTGATAGAGCCTTTGTGACCTCGTGACCTGGTGGTGAAAAGGGGTTTGCCACTAAGGGCCAGGGCGCCAAGAGGGTTTTTTTACAATTCGATGCTCATATTGTTTCGTTTGAAACTTTCATTTTGCAATGGGGTTATTCAGATAAGATGCTGGTTAGGAAACAGGTGAATCTCATGATAGGTAAAGCGTTTAAGACGCGTCAGAAAATGCGAATTGCGGTTGTTGGAATGGCAATGTTGCTTTCTTCCTGTGCGACGCCGGCGGGACCGCGTGAAGGGAGTGTGCCGGAGACTCCCGTGCAGTGGCGATCTGCGGCGACTGAAGAGGGGCTGGAAATCGCTTCGTTGCGGCAGTGGTGGGAGCAATTTGAAGACCCGGTGTTGAGTCGGTTGGTGGAGGAGGCTCTGGCGGGCAGTCCGGACATGCGTACTGCGTTGTCGCGGATTGAAGAGTCGCGTGCTCGGGTGGGGGTGCAGAGGAGTGCGTTGTTTCCTGTTTTGAATGCCGGAGTATCTGCACAGACCAGTCATACGGAAAACCGCGTAACGGATACGACGACTTCGATGGATCGCTTTGCCGCCTCGCTGGATGCCAGTTGGGAGGTCGATCTGTGGGGAAAGAACAGCCGTTTGACGGCGGCCGCGCGTGCGGATTTGGCGCAGAGCGTGGAGTCATACCATGCGGCACAGGTCTCTTTGGCGGCGGAGGTGGTACTGGCTTATGTTTCCCTGCGCACGGCTGAAGTGCGGTTGGCGGTGGTGCGGGAGAACCTGAAGTTACGCGAGGAGACGGTGCAAATCACACACTGGCGCGAACAGTCGGGGCAAACCAGTGCGCTGGAAGCACGACAGGCAACCAGTACACTGGAACAGGCGCGTGCTTCGATTCCGGTTTTATTGCAGAATATTCAACAGGGGAGAAATCGTCTGTCTCTTTTGTTGGGTAAGATGCCGGGGGCATTGGAAGAGTCTTTGTGGGAGACGGGAGCTTTGCCATTGGTTCCCTCCAATCTGGTGGTGGGCATCCCTGCGGAAACCTTGCGGCAACGTCCGGATGTGCGTACGGCCGAGCGCGCCATTGAAGCGGCGCGCGCCCGGACAGAATCTGCCAATCGTCAGCGTTTGCCGTCGTTGCAGTTGAGTGGTTCGCTGGGTGTGGATGCGTTGGATGTCGGCAATCTGGTAACTTCCCCGACGAATATTACCCGCAGTTTACTGGCCCGTCTGACCGGACCGATTTTTGATGCGGGGCGCATCCAGCAGAATATTCATATTCAGAGTGAACAGGAGCAACAGGCTTGGATTGCTTATGAAAAAGCGGTGTTAAGCGCACTGACGGAAGTGGAGAATGCGTTGATCGCGTCGCAATACACGTTACAGCGGATGGAGGTGTTGAAACGGGCGATCGTTGCCGCGGAGGAGGTGGCAGAGCTGGCCGCATGGAAGTATCAGGCGGGTGAGGTGGATTTGCTGGTGGTGTTGGAAGCACAGCGCACGCTATTGAGTTTAAAGGAACAGGAGGTCTCTACTCGCGAAGAGGAAGTGACTGCATGTGTACAGCTTTATAAATCGTTGGGAGGGGGATGGACTCCACTGGAGGGTCAGAAGAATCGTATATGAACACTCATCATTCGACAAATTCCACAAATCTGCACAATGTGGTTATGGCGGCCCAGGCGGGCTGGTTGCGCAGATACCGTATCGTGTGGCTTCTTCTGCTGCTGTCTGCAGCAGGGTTTACAGTCTGGTATCTGTGGGGCGGCAAACAGGAATCCGCGATCTCTTATGATACGCAGCCGCTGGTGCGCGACAGTATCCAGCTTACCATTACGGCTACGGGAAGTCTCGATCCGACCAATCGGGTCACTGTGGGCAGCGAATTGTCGGGGACGACGCTGGAGGTTTACGTGGACAGCAATGATCATGTCACCAAGGGGCAGCCGTTGGCAAAGTTGGATACGAACCGCCTGGAACAGCAGATAGAAAGCAGTCGTGCATCCCTGTTGGCCGCTCAATCACGGGTGAAGCAGACGGAGGCGACTCTGAGTGAGGCGTCAGCCGCATTGGCCCGACAGGAAGAATTGAAAGAACTCAGCCAGGGCAGACTTCCGTCGCGTGCGGAAATGGAGACGGCCCAGGCGGCGGTTACCCGTGCCCGGGCGGACTTGCAGAATGCGCAGGCCAATGTGGCCATGGCTCAGGCACAGATGCGTATTCAGGAGAACGATTTAAGCAAGGCGATTATCAAGTCACCCATTGATGGGATTGTGCTTACGCGCAGTCTGGAACCAGGGCAGACCGTGGCAGCCAGTTTTACCGCGCCAGAGTTATTTGTAATCGCTGAGAAGCTGGAGCACATGAAACTTAAGGTGGCGATTGCGGAGGCGGATATCGGGCGTTTGAGCGCAGGACAAAATGCGACCTTCATGGTGGATGCCTGGCCTGGACGCGTTTACTCAGCCAAAGTGAGCAAGGTTTCATACGGATCATCCATTACTGACAATGTGGTGACCTATGAAACAGAACTGGAAGTCATTAATGCGGATTTGAGCCTGCGTCCTGGAATGACGGCTACGGTTGATATTCGGGTTTTGGAAGCGGACAATGTGTTCGTTGTGCCCAATGCCGTACTGCGTTTCAGCCCTTCTGAGGCCGATCAGACTGTTGCAGAGCCTGAGCAGAGGATGTCTTTTGTGCAAACGCTGACACCCCGTTTCCCCAGGCGTATGGGTAACAATCGCAGATCTTCTTCCACTGATGATGGGGAAAGGTCCAATATCTGGGTTCTGGCGAATGGAATTCCCGTTCGCGTAGAGGTGAGGGCTGGGATCACCGATGGACGGCGTACGGAAATTTCAGGAGACGGGCTGCGCGACGGCATGCAGGTCATTTTGCGCGAGCAATGGTTTCAGCCATGAGTGACAAGGGCTCCAATCCTTTGATTGTATTGAATCAACTGACCAAGACGTATGGCCAGGGAGCAGCGTCGTTTCAGGCCTTGCGGGGGATTGATCTGGAGATTCATCGCGGAAGCTTTGTGGCGATCATGGGCCCCAGTGGCTCAGGCAAGTCGACATTGATGAATCTGCTGGGTTGCCTGGATACTCCGACCAGCGGCAGCTATCAGTACGAGGGAATCCCTGTGGAAGCATTGGATGCGGATCAGCGTTCGCTGCTGAGACGGCATGCTCACGGGTTCGTATTTCAAGGATTCAACTTACTCTCTCGCACCAGTGCTCTGGAAAATGTGGAACTGCCGTTGCTGTACCGTGGCATACCCCGCAGGGTACGCAAGGAAATGGCAGCGGAAGCCCTTGTATCGGTGGGGCTGGGGGATAAAAAACGGAGTACTCCCGCCGAGTTGTCAGGCGGGCAGCAGCAGCGTGTGGCGATTGCGCGGGCCATTGTGACAGGACCGAGCACGCTGTTTGCCGACGAGCCGACAGGAAACCTCGATTCGCATACCACAGTGGAGATTATGAATTTGTTGACCCGTCTGAATGAAGATCGGGGCATTACGATCCTCATGGTCACTCACGAGGACAATGTTGCCGCGTATGCGAAACGGGTAGTGCGGGTGACGGATGGATTGATTGAATGGGATCGGCTATTCGGCAAACAGGGAGGACGGGATGTTCGCTAACGCTTTTTTTATCGCCTTGCGTGAGATTCGCAGGAACCTG
>CAZYDZ010000226.1:832-3803 GCA_964646535.1 uncultured Opitutaceae bacterium | reverse complement strand
GTACGGCGTATTTTGATTGCAGGCGCCCCCGTTGCCCCGCATGTGTTGCGACAACTCAAGCAGGTGATTCCCAACGGGGAAATTTTCACTCCTTATGGCGCGACAGAGTGCTTGCCAGTCAGTCACAATAGCGCCAGTGAGATTTTACGGGAGACCTGGCAACAGACCGAGAAGGGAAAGGGGACTTGTGTGGGGAGTTTGTTCCCTGAAATGGAAGCGGTGATCCTGCCGATTGAAGATGGGTCCAAAGAGTCGTTTTCTTCGCGGGATCTGTTGACGGATGGGGAGATCGGGGAAATTTTGGTGAGTGGTCCCGTGATGACCAGGCAGTACGATGGGTTGCCTGAAGAGACGGCCCATGCCAAGAGTGTGGAGTTGGCAAGTGGCAGGTTATGGCATCGTATCGGGGATGTCGGTTATCGTGATGCGGCGGGGAAACTCTGGTTTTGCGGCCGCAAGGTGGAGCGGGTGGTATTGGCGGATGGCGAGACTCTGTACACCGATTGTGTTGAGGCCGTATTCAATTGTCATCCTGCCGTATTTCGCAGCGCGTTGATCGGTTTAACCAATCGGCAGGGAAACGTTTATCCAGCTTTGGTGGTTGAGCCTGAAAAAGGACAATGGCCGCGCAGTGTGTCCGCCCGCCAGCAAATGGTGGAAGAGCTGCGTCGGTTGGGGGAGGGGTATCCTCACACAAAAAAGATTCAGTCATTTTTCTTTTGCCGTCATTTCCCTGTGGATGTGCGGCACAATGCCAAAATTCATCGTTTGACGTTGCGCAAACGATATCAGAAGGATGTGGGATGAATCCTGTACTGGTTACTGGCGGCGGCGGCTTTCTGGGACGCGCGATTGTGGAGCGGCTGTTGCAGCGGGGAGAACCCGTACGCATTTTGAACCGTAGCGCTCATCCCGATCTGGCACAGCGCGGCGTCGAGGTGATCTGTGCGGATTTGACAGACACGCAACAGGTCGTCCGCGCGGGCAAGGATTGCAAGGCCGTGTTCCATGTAGCGGCCAAGGCGGGAGTGTGGGGGGCGGAAGCTGAATATTTTCGCATTAATGTAGAAGGAACCCGCAATGTCCTGGCTTGTTGCCGTCAGCATGCGATTCCGCACCTCGTATACACCAGCACGCCCAGTGTGGTATTTGCGGGACAACCGATTCGGGGAGGCAATGAGAGTTTGCCTTACCCGAAAAAATTCCTGTGCGCCTATCCGAAGACCAAAGTCCAGGCGGAGCAAGAGGTATTGTTGGCTGATCAGCGGGATGGATTGTCCACCGTAGCGCTGCGCCCCCATTTATTGTGGGGTCCTGGCGATCCACATTTGATCCCGCGCATCCTGGAGCGTGCCGCGCTGGGCAAGCTGCGCCAGGTCGGCGACGGTAATAATCAGGTCGATATCACCTATATTGACAATGCGGCGGAGGCGCACTTGCTGGCATGGGATGCATTGAAGGCGCGCAGTGCGGAAATAGGTGGGAAAGCGTTCTTTATTTCGCAGGGCGAACCCGTTTGTTTGTGGCAGTGGGTGCGCAGGTTGTTGAACGGGTTTGACTTGGAGTTGCCGATGCGTCCGCTCTCCTTTGCCACAGCCTACCGCGCGGGAGCCGTGTTGGAATGTCTGCATCGCTGGTTGGCGCGAACCAAAGAGCCGCTGATGACCCGTTTTGTAGCGCACCAGCTCGCCCATGATCATTATTTTTCCAATCAGGCGGCCCGTGAGCTATTGGGGTATGTGCCGCAGGTCAGTATCGAGGAAGGCCTGCAACGGGTGTGGGCTGCGCAGTGGCCCGTGTTGCAACAACAGGGAGGTGTGCGTTGAAAATGGAGATCCCAACAGATGGCTGGTTCCGTTTTGCCGCCTACGCGGCATTTGATGAAATGGACGGGCTGGGGGTGATGCATCACAGTCGTTATCTGACCCATCTGGAGCGTGCTTCGTTGGCCTGGTTCGGTGAAATGTTGGCAATGCAGGAGTTCGATGCGATCCGTTTTCCCGATCTGTATCAGCTTGTGCATCGGATAGAGATTGACTACCTCGCATCGATTCGCGGCCCACAGCCACTGGAGATTCTGCTCGCTGTGGAGCGGGTGCGTGCGGGAGGCCTGATAACACGCTTCCAGTTTCGTTCACCCAGGGATGGACGGTTATTCTGCAAGGGGTTGCGCACGGTGGTGCGTATGAGTCAGGCCACACACCAGCCCTCTTTGTGGAGCGAGACCTTTTACCAGACCCTATTGCTCTGGCAGCAAAGATAAGGGAAGGGGACGCAAAGGTAAAAGGGCCTCACGCGGAGCCGCGGATTTCACTGGGCGTCTTGCCTGTTTTCTTTTTTAACCAGGCGCCAAACCAGGTTGAATTGTATCCAAATCGATTCGCTACCTGTTTAATCGCATCCCTGGTTGTCTGTAATTCCCGAACGGCCTGATGCAATTTGAAGCTCATCCGATACGCCTTGGGTGGCATACCATATTTCTGATGAAACAGGTGTGTTAAATGGCTTTTACTCATATTCAGGCTACAGGCCATTTCCTCCACTGAAACAGGTTGACTGAATGGAGCGGACTCCAGGTACTGTGTCACGTACGCCAGCTTGGAGTCGATATCGCTCACACGACCCCACCCCCTGTTCTGCCTGTCCATATCCTCCAGCCATATCACAAACCATTTATCGAACATATGTTGCAAAGAGAGATATTGTACCATATCCACTTCGCCCTCCCTTGGTTCATCGCTGTTCTTTGTTCCTTCTATTGTATTTATTTTTTTGATACACTCATACAGATGCATGGACGTCTCCTGCAATTCGGGTATAGCGGAGGATTTCCATAGGGTCTGGCGATATGGCAGAAGCAGATTCCCTCCACCTGCCCATTTTATTGAAAATGTAATACGCAGGAAGCTGGTACGCGCAGCCTGACTGGATCGATGGATTTTCCCTGGACAGGAGAACAGCCACTCTCCCT
>CAZYDZ010000226.1:0-822 GCA_964646535.1 uncultured Opitutaceae bacterium | reverse complement strand
CATACGTTCCTGCACCCTTCCATGTATTACCCATAGCGCACTGTAATAAGGGGAGAAGGACCGTTCTTCTTCCCCCGTTTGCTTGTCACAACCTTCACACAACTCCACATTACACAATCTGGCATCAAACAAATTCCATTGATACCATGGCAACCTGACTGTCACGGACCCTCGTTTATCGCGTTGCCGTTTCTTGCTGACCATACCATTAACCCAGTATACCCAATGCGTGAGGCTGTTCCATATCTCTTTCCGCACGTATCTCCGCGGGGGTCTTGCCTGTTTCGCGTTTGATCCAGGAATGAAACCACTGGCGGCTGTAGCCGAATCGGGCGGCGACTTTCTCCGTGCTTTCGACGCGGTTACGCAGTTCATCCAAGGCCACCCTTAGTCGGAGCTTCATCCAGTACTCCTTGGGCGCCATGCCGAATTCATCCAGAAACAACATGGTAAGATGTTTTTCACTGATATTGAGATCTCTGGCCAACTGGTGGATGGACAGGGTGCCGTCCGTCGGTAACATGGTCATGTGCCTGACTGCGGACGCGACCCGTTCATCCATATTCTGAACATAAAACCAGTCCATGCCTTTATTTCGCAGCGCCTTCACCCATTCCATAAACCACAGTCGAAAACAACGGCGAATCGCACCGGCACTTTACGTCATCGACGACGCCCACTGGATCGACGAAGTCAGCGAGTCGATGCTTGCCGATTTTGTCTCGGTGATTCCGCGAGCCCGCTCGATTGTGCTGATCACCTACCGGCCCGAGTATCACGGGTCACTTTCACGGGTCGCGGGTGGCCAAACGATTACCCTTG
>CAZYDZ010000225.1:0-3816 GCA_964646535.1 uncultured Opitutaceae bacterium | reverse complement strand
CTCTCTTGCAGCCGGTACAACAGAAATACCAGCAACTGATGCAGGACAAGGATTCGCTGAAAAAGATTTTGGCTGACGGCGCAGCTGCCGCCCAGAGACGCGCCAATCGTATCCTGAGCAAGGTCATGCGCAAAGCCGGCTTCGTCGAGAGATAAAAAGGGGGGCATCAGGGAACAAAGATATTGTAAGAATATTTTTTTATATGGACATATAAAAAAGAAAAACAGTATAAACCTCCCCTGAGGAGAACTGATATCATGAGGAGGAGCCATGGACGACTATCGGGAGGATTGGGATGGAGCGTGGAAACACGTGTTGGAGCATCATTTGGAGGCATTGTTGGAATGGGCGTTACCACAACTTCACTGTCAGATCGACTGGTCACACGGGCAGGAGCAGTTGAACACCGAACTCCTGTTGGCCCGCGAAAATCTCGGACGACGCAGTTACGTCGATTGCCTGGTGCGTCTGGTCGAGAAGGAAAGTGGTCGACAGGCTGCTGGCGCTGCCGAAGCATAACGAGTTGCAATTCAAACAATGGAGAAGTAGTTTATCCGATAAATCCTCTACACCAACCATGAAACTATACACCTTGGATCGTCTCGCCCGTGAAGAGGGCATCAAGCTCGGTATCGAACGCGGTATTGAACGTGGCATCGAACGTGGTCAACATGTGGGCCGGATCGTACTCTTACAACGTCTGATGACACAGAGCTTTGGTGTCCTGCCGGATTGGGTGAAGGAAAAGCTGGAGTCTGCCAGCACAACGGAATTGGAGACCTGGGCCGACCGTATCCTCACCGCGCGCACACTCGAAGAGATGTTCCGAGAGGAATAGCCATAAAATACTCAAACTGTCTGTGTTCATCTGCGCCCTCTGCGGTTCCTGTTTTCCTGATGCATCAAAATATCAGGATATGATGATTTTATCTTGTCGGAAGGTGGTTTTACGGGTTAACGTGGCGGGCTTATGTCAAATCGTTATCCGTTTTCCTCTGAATCCGTGGGCGAAGGGCATCCTGACAAGGTTGCCGATTACATTTCCGACAGCATTCTGGACGCGTGCCTGAAGCAGGATAAATTCAGTCGTGTGGCCTGTGAGACTTTGGTAAAGAGTAATACGGTGACGATTGCCGGGGAGATCACCACCAAGGCGAAGATCAATTATGACGAGGTGATTCGAGGTGCGATCCGCGACATCGGCTATACCCACGACGACGATGTGTTTCATGCCGACAAAGTGTTTATTCACAATGTGATTACTGCCCAGTCTTCGGACATTGCCCAGGGCGTGGACAAAAAAGCAGCGGCAGGGAAGGCGAACAATAAGCAGGGTGCGGGTGACCAGGGAATCATGTTTGGTTATGCCTGCAATGAAACCCCTGAGCTGATGCCTGCTGCGATCATGTACTCGCACCGTATTCTGCGCCGCCTGGCTGAATTGCGCAAAGCGAAGAAATCGCCGGCTCCATGGTTGCGTCCAGACTGCAAATCCCAGGTCTCGGTGATTTATGATGATGGCGGGATCGCTGAAATCACCGCTGTGGTGATTTCCACCCAGCATGCGGCTGATGTCAGCAATAAAACCATCCATGACTTTCTGCTCAATCAAGTCGTCAAAAAGGTATTGCCTGCGAAACTGCTGACGAAGAATACCCAGTACCTGTTCAATCCGACGGGGAAATTTGTCATTGGCGGACCGCAGGGTGATGCGGGGGTTACAGGGCGCAAGATTATTGTGGACTCTTACGGCGGCAGCGCCCGTCATGGCGGCGGGGCGTTCTCAGGCAAGGATCCGAGTAAAGTGGACCGCTCGGCGGCTTACATGTGCCGTTACGTGGCAAAAAACCTGGTGAATGCGGGGTTTGCCGATCGGGTGGAATTACAGGTGGCCTACGCCATCGGCTATTCGGAGCCTCTTTCCATCCAGGTAGAGACCTTTGGCACAGGCAAATACCCACAGGAAGTACTGGAAAAGGCCGTGCGCAAGGTATTCCGTTTCCAGCCCGAGGAAATTGTCAAGCAGCTTAACCTGCTGCGTCCGATTTACCGTGAGACCACCCATTACGGGCACTTTGCCAAAGATGGTTTGCCATGGGAGAAGACCGATAAGGTGAAGGAACTGCAGGCCGCGGTATCCGGTGGCAAGCGCAAATCAAAGAGTAAGTAAAAAGCGATCAATGGATCGCGCATTGGGAATTGTATTGATATTTTCATGACAACTGCAACAGACAGCAAGCAGGACTATAAGGTCGCAGACATTAATCTGGCTCAGTGGGGAGCCAATGAAATCGAGATTGCGGAGCAGGAAATGCCCGGGCTGATGTCCATCCGCAAAAAATACGCGTCGGACAGGCCATTGGCTGGTGTGCGTATTTCAGGTTCGCTGCACATGACCATTCAGACTGCTGTGTTGATTGAGACCCTGAAGGATCTCGGTGCGGATGTTCGCTGGGCCAGTTGCAATATTTACAGCACTCAGGATCACGCGGCGGCCATTATTGCCAAACGCGGAACGCCCGTTTTTGCATGGAAGGGGGAAACCTTGGAAGAATACTGGTGGTGTACGCTGCAGGCGCTGAGTTTTCCTGCAGGCAAAGGTCCTGAACTGATTGTGGACGATGGGGGGGATGCAACCCTGTTGATTCACAAGGGATATGAATTGGAAGAGGGCAGCGACTGGGTGAACACGCCCTCATCGAGCGAGGAAGAGGAAATCATCAAAACGCTGTTGAAGAAAGTTCATGCAGAAAACCCAACACACTGGCACGATGTGGTGAAAGAGTGGAAGGGAGTTTCCGAGGAAACGACCACGGGTGTCCATCGTCTCTACGAGATGCACCGCAAAGGGCGGCTGCTGGTTCCCGCGATCAATGTGAATGATTCTGTCACCAAGTCCAAATTTGACAATCTGTACGGCTGCCGTGAGTCGCTGGGCGATGGCCTGAAACGCGCGCTGGATGTCATGTTGGCTGGCAAAGTGGCCGTAGTTTGTGGCTATGGTGATGTCGGCAAAGGTTCTGCACAGTCCCTGCGCGCTCTGGGAGCACGCGTGATTGTTACCGAAGTGGATCCGATCTGCGCATTGCAAGCGGCAATGGAAGGGTATGAGGTGAATACGGTGGAAAGTAGCCTTGGTCAGGCCGACATTTATGTGACAACGACAGGCAACAAGGACATCATCACTCTGGAGCACATGAAGCAGATGAAGGATCAGGCCATTGTCTGCAATATTGGCCATTTTGATAATGAGATTCAGGTGGACCGCCTGAAAAAAGTTCCTGGCCTGAAGCATTTGAACGTGAAGCCGCAGGTGGACCGTTATACGTTCCCTGACGGGCGCTCGATTTTCCTGTTGGCTGAGGGCCGTCTGGTCAATCTTGGGTGTGCGACAGGGCATCCCTCTTTTGTGATGTCCAATTCCTTTTCCAATCAGACCCTGGCGCAGATAGACCTGTGGAAAAACCGTGACCATTACAAGCCTGGCGTGTATATTTTGCCCAAGCAGCTCGATGAGGAAGTGGCGCGTCTGCACTTGGAAAAAATCGGGGTCGTATTGACCAAACTGTCTCCATCCCAGGCTGAGTATCTGGGCGTATCCGTGGACGGTCCGTACAAGCCGGAACATTACCGGTATTGAGAATGGCTTTAATCCGTCGAATCTGACGGATCGGTCGGATTCGACGGATTTTTTCGTCGCTTTCTTGCTTGCGTGCAAGAAGGGTTCCGTTCCGAATAAGTGGAGATTATGAAGCCATACTTACCTGCCAACCCACTTGATTCTGACTTTCAGATTACCGCAGTTGAGACTGTGCA
>CAZYDZ010000224.1:1072-3839 GCA_964646535.1 uncultured Opitutaceae bacterium | reverse complement strand
AATCCACCACGACAACGAGAACAGTCTCTTCTCCACGCATCGTGGTGACAGGGATCGGCGTGATTACAGGATTGGGCCGTACTGCGGACACATTCTTCAACAGTCTGTTGGAGGGGAAATGCGGTATTGGACCAGTCACCCGTTTTGATGTCACGGACATTACCTCCAGGATTGGAGCGGAGGTCCATGACTTTGAGCCCGGTGACTATATGGATCCTAAGGAAGCGCGCCGCAATGATCGTTATACGCATTTTGCTGTGGCTGCCGCCAAGTTGGCCGTGGAGGATTCCGGGTTGAACCTTCCGCAAGTGGATCCCGAGCGGATGGGAGTCATTATCGGTTCAGGGATTGGGGGAATGGAGACTATTGAAAAACAGTCCTTTGCACTGTTTGAGAAGGGCCCGCGCAGGGTTTCTCCGTTTATGATTCCCTCCTTGATTGCCAATATGGCAACGGGGATTGTAGCGATTGAGTTGGGTGCGCGAGGACCGAATTTTTCCGTAGTCAGCGCATGTGCCACGGCATCGCATGCGCTGGGAGAGTCATTGCGTATGTTGAAGGCAGGCGATGCGGACATCATGATTGCAGGGGGGAGCGAAGCAGCGATTACACGTCTGGGTTATGCAGGGTTCTGTTCCATGAAGGCGATGAGTACCCGCAATGAGGAGCCAGAGCGGGCCAGCCGTCCGTTTGATGTGGATCGCGACGGGTTTATCATGGGAGAAGGCGCTGGAATCCTGGTGCTGGAGACAATGGAGCATGCGCAGAAACGTGGAGCGCGCATTTATTGTGAACTGGCTGGTTATGGTGCGAGCTGTGATGCGTATCATATTACGGCTCCCGATCCTGATGCACGGGGTTTGTCACTGGCGATTCGCACAGCGATGAAGGAAGCGGGAATACAACCAGAGGATGTCGATTACATCAATGCGCACGGCACCTCCACTCCGTTCAATGACAAGAGCGAAACATTTTGCCTGAAAAAAGTTTTTGGAGATTACGCCTACAAAATGCTGATTAGTTCCACCAAGTCGATGACAGGTCACTTGTTGGGCGCCGCGGGAGGCATTGAGGCAGCAGTGTGCGCCAAGGTCATTCAGACTGGCGAGGTGCCTCCGACCATCAATTACGAAAAACCCGATCCGGAGTGTGATCTGGACTATGTGCCCAACAAAAAGCGCTCACACCAGGTCAACATTGCGATTTCCAACAACCTCGGTTTCGGCGGTCAGAACGCCAGCCTGGTGTTTCGCAAGCTGGTCTAAAGACCCGGTGAGTGACGGAGAGGGGTAGCCACAAAGGCCGCAAAATTCACGAAGAAGGGATTTTGTGGGAATCCGCCTGTTAAAATATGTAGGAGGGGGGCTTTACGCCCCGACAATTTCGTAATTGATCCAGGGTCAGGACGTAAAGCCCCTCCTACAGTCGTCCGTTTCAGCGTTGTTTAATACAACAGAATCTATCGGCTATGACTCGCACGGCGGCAAGCTCTCCATTTCAATTAGATTAAGTTTGTGTCCCTTGTGACTTGAGGTAGCGGCCTGGAGTGGTTCCGCAGTATTCCTTGAAGATTTTGGTGAAGTAGTAAATATCCTCGAAGCCACAGGCTTCAGAAGTTTCCTTGATGCTCTGTCCCTTGTTGAGGAGATGTCGGGCGTAGTGGATGCGGGTGGAGTTCAGGCAATGCTTGAAGGTGACACCGTAGTGTAAGTGAAAGCATCGGCTCAAGTAATCTGCGGACATACCGACTTCCTGTGCCAGTTGTCGAATTTGGAGGGGTTCCCGAAAGCGGTTCTTGATGATGTAATAGAGACGTTGAACAGGTTCCTGCTTGTGGTGAATGGGTTGTTTATCCCGACTGTTGGCATGCCGGTCCATGTCGATGAACAGATTACACAACAACAGATTGGTTTTCATCTGCCAGTGTGGTTGTTGCAAAAGGAGTTCCTGGCGGATTTGCTCTAGGGCCAACGACTCTCCCATTGGGGGAAGAGCTTGTAGGAAATTTATCGTTATGGACCGTTTTTTATAGGTGGCACAGATCATGCCGATTGAGGTGGATGAAGCCGTCAGCCACAGGGACTGGTAGGGCTTGGATATCTGATTGTAGGTTTCGTAGTGCCAGGCATTCGGCTCAATGAGTATGGCATCTCCCTCGTTCAGTATCCACGTATTGTTGTGGCTGATGATGCGCATTGTGCCGGACATACAAACCGCGAGTTCAAAGTACTGATGAGATGTTGGCAGAACGAGAGGAGGTGTATGGCTTTGTTTCTCGTTCGAGGAATAATCGTTTGGGCTGCAGAGATACATACGACTGCTATCGCGGTGGATAATCGTCAGTAGTTTACCTAGTTCAATCATAGTAAATCACGGTTTTTTACAAAAGAATCACGACTACGTCCATTTTATTCAAACCCTTGTCATGGTATTTTGGTGACATGGACAAAACTATAGCATCTAAACAAAAAGCAGCAATTCTCGGTGGCGAACGAGTCTTTGACCAGAATTTGCTCTCTCATGAGTCATACCTGGCATGGCTGGGGATTGATGATAAAATGGCAACTGCGGTGGCAGATCTTTATCGCAGTGGCACATGGTCGTGGAATGGCGTGTGGGAACAACGGGCCACCACGCTGTTGGCAGAAGCTCATACCGCCCGACACGCCCTGTTGATGGCCAATGGGACCGTGACCTTGGAGGGGGCATTGCACGCTCTTGAAGTGGGACCGGGAGACGAAGTGATTGTTCCAGCCTTGACTTGGAT
>CAZYDZ010000224.1:0-1062 GCA_964646535.1 uncultured Opitutaceae bacterium | reverse complement strand
CGTCGATCCCGAGCTGTTCGCGCTCAGTTACGATTATGTCGGCGAAATGTCGGAAACGGTGGCGCATCTGTGGCCCGCTCCGGCGGATATCGAACCCGGCACGCTTTGCTTGGATACAAAGAAGGTAGCGGAAGCGATCACGCCAAAGACAAAAGCGATTATCCCCGTCCATCTGTATGGTGGAATGGCAGATATGGATGCGATTATGGAATTGGCGCGCAAGCACGGTTTAAAGGTTGTTGAAGATTGTGCACACGCACACGGAGGCATGTGGGATGGCAAGGGACTGGGTAGTATCGGTCATATCGGATCCTTCAGCTTTCAGCAGAGCAAGACTGTTGCTGCAGGTGAAGGTGGGGCAGTGATTACGAATGATGATGGGCTTTGGGAACGCCTGTATCGATTCAAGCATATTGGTTACCCACCTCATGCGAGACAGGGAGAATCCAAGGAAACACCACCTGCTGGTTTGGTCTGTCGCAATTATCGGGCAACAGAGTTCCAGGGAATCACGATTTGTCCACAATTGGAGAAGCTGGAGGAGTTGACGTTGCGACGAAACAAAAATGCGGACATCCTGACTCGGTATCTCTCGGAAGTCCCAGGCATTTCTGTTCAACAGCGCGGCCGCAAGGCGACAGCAGGGCGCCAGAGTTATTACAACTTTATCATCCAGTACGATCCAGAAGTTTGGTCTAATCTGCCTCACACCTGTCTGATTCAAGCCATCAGAGCGGAAGGACTGCAAATATCAGCAACGTATGGAACGGTGTATCGCCATCCGCTGTGGAATGTCGCACCCGAGCAATACCGGATTCACGGGGGCTGGAGCGATCAGATTGGCCGCGGTTGTCAGGTGAGCGAAGAGATTGGAACCTTGCGCTCGTTCGGATTTAATCACCGCTTCCTCGATTTACCAGAGGAAGATTTGATTAAAATTGCAGAGCTTTTCCAAAAACTGTATACTCAGGCCTCTTTATTAAAAATCTGAGTACCATATGAGTAGTCAATATATTGATGCTGGGTTTGGCAAAGTCGATATTACCCCCCGCGTGGGGGTCG
>CAZYDZ010000223.1:0-3848 GCA_964646535.1 uncultured Opitutaceae bacterium | reverse complement strand
CTGCCAGACCCCGGATGGCATAGTATTCCGTTTTTACCGGTCTTTCCTGTTTGCCCCGATACAGTCTGAATGGCGTATTGGTAAGGTTGTTACACTCGGCAAACACAGATAAATTGCGGTACACACGGCAGGAGAAGGAAAAACTCTCTTCCCTGTACGTGCAGACACCCGGGCTGGAAGCATTTGCGAATTATGTGAATCCGTACGCGACATTTCTGGAAGGGCTTTATTTTTATTATTTCGGAGTGGATGGCAGTGACCTGGAGCGCTCGCGTTTTTCCCTGCAGCGTGTGTATGACATGGGTTCCTCGAACCCCTATCTCGCCGAGGATCTGGCAGCGGTCAATCAACTGATTCAGGGGAAAAAGTCCTCCCCTATAACCCATGTGATTGTGGAGAATGGTATGGGGCCCGTAAAAAGGGAGGTTCGCCTGGACTTGCCTGTGTTTATTGTTTCCAAGGATGTCCCTTATGTCGGGGTGAATTTTCCCTCGCTGGAATTTCGGCCCGCGCCCATTCAGCGCTATCAGGTGGTAACACAGGAGCAGCTCGTTCACACCGAGGTGTTGAGCAGTATGGACAAGGTTGTAGCTGTGGAGTTTAATCAGGAGTTGCCGCTGGTGATTACAAAAACCATTGTTGCGGCCACCGCGAAGGCCGCGGCCCAGTATGCTTTGCGTGAAGCCACAAAAGATTCGGGTCTCATCGGTGCGCTGATACAAGTGAGCGGGGTAATCTATCAGGTGGCCATGAACGAAGCGGACTTGCGTATCTGGAGTACATTGCCGAAAGAGGTTTTATACACCCGTGTGCCAACTCCTGAAAATGGTGTTTTGCAAATTGCGCCGGCAGGAACCATGTCCGCCGGAGCGGGACATGTCGTACAGGTGACACCGGGCAGAGCAAATATTGTTTACCTGCGTGTTCCCTCCGCTTACACTCCTTCCTATATTTCCGTGATACCGTTACCATGAAGAAAAAATATCTGATGTTGTTCGCTGGGATATCTCTCAGCTTTGCCGCTTCCTGCACAACCCCTGTCAGCTCAGTTGAGCGTGAAACATCCGTCGGTTCGCCGTCCGTGATTCAGGACAAGCGAATCATTACGGATTCCAATATGGCTGTACAGGTAGTGCAGGTAAACGAGTCCGTGGTCAGCGGCGATCTTACAAAGGTACAAGTCATTTTGCTCAGTACTTCGAATCGCGCTAAAACCATCAACTATCGGTTTGACTGGTATGATCTCGACGGTATGGCGGTGACGACTAATGCACCGTGGAAATCTTTGACTGTGCAGGGTCGGCAGCAAGTGGCTGTGACGGCGACTGCACCGAATCCACGTGCCAAGGATTTCCGTCTGAACATGCAGCGTTCACAGAACTGAGTTTTTTAATCACCGATTCTCTTTATGAACATGACATCTTTACTGAACCGTTATTCTTTCCTCGCCCTGTTGCCCGCCTCGCTGCTGTTTACCAGTTGCGGCAGTAACGCAGTCTATGTTGATTCTGGCGGACCCAATACCATTGTGACATTGGATTCCATCAATATTCAGGACTGGTCGCGTGCGGCAGATGAAATGGTCGAGTCCCTGCTCGGATCCAATGCGTTGGACAACGCACCACGCAAGCCTGCTGTGATGGCTCTCAGCCGTATTGTCAACAACACGACACTCTCTATCGATACCGATATGCTGACCACCAAGATACGAGAACGCCTGTTGCAGTCGGGTAAGGTCGTTACCTCCACCACAATCGGTCTCGGTGGCAAGGCGCAGGATCCATTGGCCAAGGAAATGAAGGATTACGAACGTTTCCAGTCAGGTGATCGCTCTCCTTCCAAGACCGACATGCCCGACTACACCCTCAGCGGAAAAATCCTGGAGGACAAAGTCAGCGCAGGTCGCACCAAACAAACTACCTATATCTTCCAACTCAGCCTGACCAACGTGCGCTCTGGCACCGAGGTATGGGTTGCAGAACGCCAGATCACCAAGCAGGGCACCCGCTCCTCTGTGGGCTGGTAATCTCTTTTAGGGCTACGATACTCACTTGTGCCAGGCAGGTTGGCCTCCGCGCTGGGCCGTGATGGGGCTGCGGATGGGTGCTTCGCTCAGAGATTGGGCTCTGCCATGAGTGCCATAGGACCTATATTAAGTCTGCGAATTCACTTCATCGGGCAGGCTTATTTGTCGTCAGAATCTCATTAACCAATCGAGTCTTTGCTGTGAGTGGGCTATAGTGATGGGAAACGTTGGGTTCGTGATACAGTCTGCGAATCAGCGCGAGATTGTATTGCACCCATCAAAGCTTACCATCCACATGAAAACTGTATCTGACCAAGCGCTGCCATTCTCAAACGAGGCCCGATCTGTATCCTCTTCCGCCTGGCGGAGTTTCCAGCCGAGTGTTTGGCAGGATACAATAGACGTCCGCGACTTTATTCAAAGCAACCATAAACCGTGGCTCGGTGCGGATGATTTTCTCTGTGGGCCGACGGAACGTACCCTCCAGCTCTGGGAAGAATTGAAGGAGCTGTTGGCCCTTGAACGGGCTGCTGGTGGTGTTCTTGACGCCGACAACAAGGTGGTGGGCAAGGTGGATTCACACGGCGCAGGCTACATCAACAAGGATCTCGAACAGATTGTCGGCTTGCAGACCGACAAGCCGCTCAAGCGTGCCTTGCTTCCCTACGGGGGGATGCGTATTGCCGCCAAGGCGCTTCAGGCCCATGGTCGCCAGATGGATCCGGAAACGGTGGAGATTTTTCTCAAACACCGCAAGACGCACAATGATGGGGTGTTTGACGCCTATACGGACGACATTCGTGCCGCCCGCAGTGTGGGCATTATCACCGGTCTGCCCGATGGCTATGGCCGCGGTCGCATCATCGGCGATTACCGTCGCGTGGCTCTTTACGGTGTAGATCGTCTGATTGCCGACAAGCAGGAGGTCCTGCGGCAGATGCAGGATGAGGAATTCTCGGTGGACTGGGTGCGCGAACGTGAAGAGATCACGGACCAGATCCGTGCCTTGGAAGCGCTCAAACGCATGGCGGCATCGTATGGCTTCGATATCTCCAAATCCGCGCAGAATGGTCGCGAGGCGGTGCAGTGGACGTATTTTGCCTACCTTGGTGCGGTGAAGGAGCAGAATGGTGCGGCGATGTCTTTTGGTCGTACGACTACTTTCTTCGATATTTATTTTGAGCGCGACCTGCGCGAGGGTACGATTGATGAAGCCGGTATTCAGGAAATCATCGATCATCTGGTGATGAAAATGCGCATTGTGCGCTTTATCCGTACCTCCGACTACGATGAATTATTTTCTGGTGACCCAACCTGGGTAACGGAGAGTATCGGCGGTGTGGGTGAGGATGGACGTCCGTTGGTGAGCAGGAGCAGCTATCGCATCTTGCATACACTGCGCAATCTCGGTCCTGCTCCAGAGCCGAATTTGACGGTGCTCTGGTCGCAAAAACTGCCGCAGGACTTCAAGGATTTCTGCGCCAGGATCTCCATTGAAACCAGTGCCATCCAATACGAGAATGACGACCTGATGCGTTCGTATTGGGGAGACGACTACGCAATCGCCTGCTGCGTCTCTGCGATGCGCATCGGCAAGCAGATGCAGTTCTTTGGGGCTCGTGCCAATCTCGCCAAGGCTCTTCTTTACGCCATCAATGGTGGGCGCGATGAAAAGACCGGTGCGCAGGTCGGTCCGCAAGGGCCGATATTCGAGGGGGAATATCTCGAATATGATGACTTGGTGGCTCGCTTTGACAAGATGATGGACTGGTTGGCTAAAACGTATGTTAAGGCACTGAACATTATCCACTACATGCACGAC
>CAZYDZ010000222.1:2637-3853 GCA_964646535.1 uncultured Opitutaceae bacterium | reverse complement strand
ACTCGGAGGCCCAGCGTGCGCGCGCGTCGGAACTGAATGCGCCGACATGCCCCAGTCCGACCCTCCAGGAGGCCAGCAGTGGGGCACCCTCATCCGTGGTCAACCATAGCTCTGCGGTAGGACGTGCCTCTGTGCGAACATGGCCGTACAGAAAAGGAGCGTTGGCAAAATCGATATTGCCGAGAAACGAAGCGTGCAAATACTGCTGGATGGATACGGGAACCTCATTCAGGGCAGCTTTACTGGCAGTCATGGTTTCACGGGCCATAATTTGCGGTACATCGCTGTTACGTTCTGTGAAATAGTAGCGGCCGTTGCCCGCCTTGGCGATACTTTCCAGCATATTGATGTCCGCCCCGCTGCCCACCGCAACCGTACTGATGGTCGTTCCCGTTTGCCTTAACTGTTCCGTCAGTTCGATGAATGAGCCGCCCGATGAGTGTCCGTCGGAGAGAATAATGACATGCTTGATCTTGGCTGGTACGGAAGGCATGGCGGTAAGGGCAAGTCTCATGGCAGGTTCGAGATTGGTTCCGCCGTTGGCCTCGATTCCCGCAATCGCGCGCTGGATGGCGTGACGTGAGGCCATCGGTTGCATCTCGGCTGTCCAGTGTGCTTCGCCATCGAATACAATGACGCCCGCATAGTCAGCAGGAGAAAGCAACTCTATGGCGCCAATTGAGGCATCGCGGGCCATTTCGATACGCTCGCCACTCATACTGCCGCTTTTATCAATAATGAGCAGCAGGGCAGTGGAGGGATGGTCTTCCTGCATGGTGAAATCACTGCGCATGGGAAGCAGGTCGTCAATGGCGGTTCGGTGATAACCGCCAAGTCCGAACGATTTGTCTCCACCGAGCATCAGAAATCCGCCGCCGAATACGCGTACCCAGTCCGAGATCAGGGAGAATTGACGTGGAGAGAGCAGGTTGGCAGGCACATTGTCGAAAATGAGCAGTTCGTAGTTTTGCAGATCGCTTAACGAGTCGGGGATACCCGTGTCAGGGCGCACATCCAGTTGAATTCCTTCCTGCCGCATAGCCCAGGCCAGATGACGCGACTGTACGGGATGATCCGTAACCATGAGCACGCGTGGCTCTCCCGTGGACTCTACCAAGGCGGTGCGCTCGTTATTGTCGAGCAGCGTGTCTTCTGCCGCTTCGATACGGATAATGTACTCGGTCAGATTTTCCCCCTGAATAATCTGGGTAAAACG
>CAZYDZ010000222.1:0-2627 GCA_964646535.1 uncultured Opitutaceae bacterium | reverse complement strand
TGCGCCCCGATTGCAGGGATACGGGACGGGATTCCACTTGTACGCCGTTGCGAAAAATTGTGAGAATGGCGGATTGGTCCCTGTTACTGGTGACAGCAGCCTCCATCGTGAATGGTTCGTTCTTGTGAACGCGCGAGGGCGCCTGCAGACGTTGTACGAGAGCTTCAGGAGTGTTGGGAGGAGCCTGGGTAATCGTATGAATACGGATGCCGCTTTGTATTAAACGCTCCATTACACTCTCCCAATGACTTTCTACGGAGCGGCCGTCGGACAGCAGGAAGACCGTGCGTATATGATCATTGGGAAGCATTGCTTCTGCAAAGAGAAGAGCCTGCTGCAGGTCCGTTTTATCGGGTTGCAGGGACTTTCGATCTATTTCGTCCAGGTGTGAATCTGCCAGTAACGCCTGTGGAACACCCGCGAAAATCACCCTTTGATTGATATCCGCCTGCGGTAGACCCTGTTCCTGCAGCACGGCAAACGCCTGTATGGTGTGATCGCCAAGGCTGTCACTGGCGTCAATCAGCCAGGCCACGGCCGTCTTATGGGAAGGGCTTTGCCAGCGAATATCTGCGAGCGCAAGTAGGAGCAGCAGAAAGAGTAAACTGCGCAGAACAAGGCTGAGACGCTTTCTGTCATTAGATAGGGGGGACAATGAATGACGTTGCTGGCGCCATAAAAAATAAGCCAGCGGCAGAAGCAGCAAGATCCAGGGTTGTTGGATGCTGAACGTGGACATCATTCGGTGATCCTCCTGTGGTAGAGAGCCCACTCCAGAAATACCCATGCGAGCCCTGTAATCAATGCCCAGTACCAGAGTGGAAAGTAAAGAAAGGGTGAAAATGTGGAGGAGACCGACAATGTTGGCTGGTGGTCGGCCAACAGTGCGCTCAACGGTTGCAGACGGGTTACCGTTTCTCCTGGAAGCAAGGCCTGTGGCAGACTGTTTTCCTGCTTCAGATGATAGAGGAGGTTGCTGATGAAGATAGGAAAGGCGGTGCGAAAGACCAGATTACTGTCGTGAATGTTAAACGCCAGTACCAGCCATTTTCTGTTTTCATCCCAGCGCCCGTACAGCAATGGGGATTCCATGCCTTCAATGAAGCCCTCCGCGTCAGGAGGGGGAGTATAGTGTCGGGCCGACGCAATTTTTACAGAGGCGACGTCGACATGTTCAAGCAGCGGATGCTGATTGGCCCATGTCAACACGCTTGGGGCCGTTATGAGTTCCCCGCTGTTTCCCCAAAAACCAGACTCTGTCGGTTGGATATACAAGGAGGGAATATGAGTGACATCTTCGGGCGGATTGCCCTGTAAAATCAGCAATAAGTCGGGCAGTGGCGTATCCGACAGCGCATATACATGCTGCGCGGAGGGGATTGATCGCAGCACTGCTTCAATATAGGGATCACGGGGGCCGATGACAGCGACCCTTCTCGGTTTGACTTCAGGCACGATCAGAAATGCCCGTTGGTCGGACTGGATGAGCGGGGTTTGCCCTGGGTTGTTTGAGACCAGTTCCAGACGATAGCTTTGTTCCCTGGTGGATACGTTTTTCCATTGATATTGCCATTTTCCTCCCGATTCCACTTCAAGTGGTCGAATGTCAACCAGGCGCTCATTGCGCCATAGTTGCACTTCCCCGGTCCACGGTGTGTCTCCTTCGTAGGCGACCTCGGCATGAAGCTGATATTGTCCAGGCAGATTATGGGAACGGCGACCAGAGAATTGCACGATTCCCGCATGAGAACCGCGGACTTGCGAGTGAAACACCTGTACGTTGGACATCAGATTTTCAGCGGGGGGATTTGACCAGACCAAATCACTGAACAGCAGAATTTCTCCGCTGGGATTTCCTGTGATCAAATTATGTGCCAGTCGCAGGGATGTCTCTACGTTGGAGGGGCGGGTGGCGGGAGATAAAGGTTGAAGAGTATCTTTCAGTTGCTGGCGATCACGGCTCCAGGTCTGTACAATCTGTGGTTCTTCTCCCGCGAGAAGAATCATTGCGCGGTCAATGGAGCGCATTTGCCCGATGATAATGTGCGCCTGATGAATGGCCTGCTGCCAACTGTTGCCCTCCTGATTGCTGGCTTCCATGCTAGGATTGGCATCCAGGATCAATATCAGATCCCGCTGTCCCTGACCCGTTCCTGAAAAAAAAGGCTGGGCGAGCGCGAATAGTAGCAGGAGCAGAAAGAGCACCTGTAGCAGCCAGGATATCCAGCGCCGCAGCCTGCGCCAAAGCGGGTTGGAGCGCGTCTGCGGAGTCAGCAGATCCCAGAATAAAAACGTACTGACCGTGATGGGACGTGGACGCTGACGGATCAGGTAAAAGAGTAGAATGGGAACGATTGCCAGAATGCTCAATCCCCAAACCCACGGCCAGAGAAAGCTCATTGTACGAATCCCTTCTCCTTGAGCGCTCGCGTCAGGATATCGATAACGTCGACATGGGTGTTGGCGGACAGCAATGGGATTTGTGAACGCCGACAGGCTTGATTCATCTGTTCACAGTATTGCTGATAGCGTTCGGCGTAAGTGCGGATGGCCTTGAAGTCGACAATGGCCGTACGCGGGATTTCTCCCTCCAGCCCGTGCAACTGATATTCACCAGGCGCCCCAGC
>CAZYDZ010000221.1:0-3856 GCA_964646535.1 uncultured Opitutaceae bacterium | reverse complement strand
CGTCACCGTTGCGATTTCCCACCCGTTGGTACAGGGCATTTCCGTAACAGGCTCCACCAAAACAGGTAAAACCGTGGCTTCCATTGCGGGTTCCTGGCTGAAAAAGACAGTACTGGAACTAGGTGGTAGCGACCCCTACGTAGTACTGGCTGATGCAGACATTGAGCTCTCAGCAAGAGAGTGCGTACAGGGACGTATGATAAATGGTGGCCAGAGCTGTATCGCCGCCAAACGATTCCTGGTGGATGCCCGCATTACCGATGAGTTTACCCAGCGGGTCAAAACACTCATGGAAGAATACACCATGGGCAATCCACTGGATCCGCAAACACGACTCGGCCCGCTGGCGCGCGAGGATTTACGCAACACACTGCACCAACAAGTCAGACACAGCGTGGAATTTGGCGCTCAACTGATCATCGGAGGAGAAATCCCTGATACTCCTGGATGGTTTTACCCGCCAACCGTGTTGACCCATGTGAAGCCTGGCATGCCCGTGTTTGACGAGGAAACCTTCGGCCCTGTTGTGGCAATCTGCCCATTTCAAAACGAAGATGAAGCATGGGAACTGGCTAATCGTTCCGCGTACGGATTGGGTGGCGCCGTATTCAGCCGCGATGCGGAACGCGCAGAACAGTTGGCCAGGCAACACATGCAGTGCGGCTCACTGTTCATCAATGCCTTTGTTCGCTCGGACCCACGACTTCCCTTTGGTGGCACCAAACAGTCTGGCTACGGACGCGAGTTGAGCGCGGCTTCCCTCTACGAGTTCGCCAATCTGCAGACAGTAGTGAGAAAATAATTACTCTGTCGCGTACACTTGTCCCGTGGTTTTGTTAGACAGCAACCGCAACGCTATGGAATCGGGATGATATATAATCTTAATGCAAAAATCCATTTCATCGCTGGCTGAATGCAATATGATCTCGTCCTCCCCGTCTTTCAGCGGTATTTCGTTGATAGAGGTAAAACGTCCCTGGATTTTGTCGCTGCTGGTTTGATCCGCCACCAGGATTACACGTTTCAACGGAGCAGGGGTGGCAGTCAACAGCAACTGGAGATCCCCGCCAATCGTTATCTTGCTCTTCTTCCCCGGGGTTCCCACTACAGTCAATGGAGTAACCTCTTCCTCGTAATTTTCCAGGATGACCCTGTACAGGGAACCAGGATGTAAGTTCAAATCCCCAATCACCCTCAAGGCGCTATTGCCTCTTTCACCCTGCGGTCGCGGAGTGGCGTCGAGAACCGCCCCCGACTGAATGTGCAACACAGCATGGATACGCTCGTCGCTGGCCTTTTTCAGTAGTCCTCCTCCTATCGTTCCACTACCACCTATCCACGCTCCATCACGCACCCATACCTCGCGCGCCATGGAAAGTTTATCTCCCGTTACCTCCGTACGCCCCTCGGCAATATTGACCACCGCATTGTGTGTCGATCCGTATGCGCCAACAGTCACCCATCCAAATGCGAGCGCCCACAATAACCGCTGGCAAGGTCTGACATTCATTTTCATCTCCTCCAAAATAGGGAACCCCAAAGGGATCACAATTCAAGAATCTCTTCCCGACAGAAACCAAGTGTGCCCGCTTCTCATGAACAAGGGCCCCAACCATAGAAAGCCACCCATTATATCCTTAAATCAGTGGTATTCAGGATTGATCCGGTACCATCTCTTCTTTGTCCAGCAATCGTAGGATTACCCGATCTTTCTCATATAGAATACGGAACAGATAATCGACGCCATCGTGACCACTCCGTGGACCGTTGCAGAAGGCAAAACGGGAGACTTATAGGCCCTATAGGGCTTATGCGGCCTATGGGAGAAGATAGGAGAGGTCGCGGCGTAAAGCCCCTCCTACAGCATCTTCCCCTTCGTGTCTTCGTGTCCTGGTGGTAAAATAAGAGTCGCTACGCTCTCGATATGGCGGGTCTGGGGAAACAAGTCTACCGGCTGCAACGCTCCCAACTGATATCCGCGCTCCACAAGAATTCGGACATCACGCGCCTGCGTGGCGGGATCACAGGAAACATAAACGATATGAGCCGGTTGAAAACGAAATACCTGCTCCATAAATTCAGGGCTGCACCCTTTGCGAGGCGGATCAACCAACAAAGTGGTTTCACTCCCTGCAACACCCAATCCTGCAAAAATCGAGGTGGCATCCCCGCAATGCCAGATTCCATTGGAAACCCCGTTCAAGGCAGCGTTCTCAGACGCGCGGGCAACCAGACCTTCGGCGATCTCAATTCCATACACTCGCTCAAACAGGGAACTGGCGGCTATCGAAAACAATCCGCTGCCACAATACGCATCCACCAAATAACGTGTTGCATGCCCCCTCAACTGATCCAGCACAAAGGATAGCATTTTCTCCAATACGTATGGATTGTTCTGAAAAAACTCTCCGGCAGGATGGCGAAAGCGCATGCCGCACACTTCCTGCTCCACGATTTTCCTGGGGTCTGTCTCCACCCCATCCGCGCAATCACGCAACAACAATGTGCCCCCGCGTGCAGGGGACTTCTGCCAGCAATCCTCCCGCAAAGATGCCAACTGCGCATTGATCGTATCCGATGCAATCGGACAATAAGGAACATCCACAATGTGATGGCGACTACCGACTTTCAAAAATCCAATGGGAAATCTCTTCTCTCCATGTGCCGCCGGATAATGAGGCGTCAACTTGCTGCGATAGGCATATTCCCACTCTGACGAGATTGTTGGAGAAACCTTCACATCCGCCATGCCGCCAATTTTCTGGAAACATTCCCGCACATGATCTGCCTTAATCTGCAGTTGCTTATAGTAACTTATATGCTGGTACTGGCAACCGCCACAGGTGCCATAAAGAGAGCATCCAGGCTTGATGCGATCTTCGGAAGGGATCATCACCTCCAGCAGATCCGCATCCGAATAGTTTTTATGATTGCGATAAATACGCGCACGCACGCGTTCGCCTGGAATCACAAACGGCACCATAATCACCCATCCCTCATGCCGTGCGACTCCCAACCCCAGATTAGTCAGGTTATGAATGGTCAATTCCAGTTCCTGATGATAAGCAAACGGGTGTGGATTGAATTTCCTGGGTACAAACATGGCCCGTATAAATCCGATGCCAAAATCAGTATCCCCAGAAACTATCCCAACCGGACAGATCCGAGCCAAACAGTCCTGTGCGGGATCCAAAGGTGTACTGGATCATCATACCGAGCGTGTACTCGGTATAGTTCGCCGTACTTGCCATCGAAAACTGACCGCCAAGAATCCATTCCGGGCTCAGCAGAACTGCACCTGATGCACTGACCCCATAGACCAGCGTAGCCTTGCTTTCCGAGGGATGTAACCGCCCGTCCGGATTTTTTGGAAAGAACGGCGTGGAAGCCTGATGGTTGCTCTGATAGCCGACGAACACCGCGCCACCGACCAGCCAATCTTTCCCCTGTTCGGTCATAAAGCGCGCGGAAATATCACCCTGGAACATGGTCTCCGGACTGAAATATCCACCATGGCCATAAGTAAACTTCCCCAGGTTGCGCCGGTAGCTGTTCACACTCAAACCCGGACCCACAGTAACATATTCAAAACCCTCCACCTGAAAGTCTCTTGATCCCGAAATGCGCATCGCCAGCTTCTGGTTATTCTGCACATTCTTTCCGGTGAGGTAGCTACCCACGATTTGCCCAAACATGGAATAGTCCTGATTCAACCGGTGATACACCGAAAAGCGTCCGCCGAACTCACGCACTTTACCCCACTTGGCCCCAGTCCATGGATCCACGATACCACTGTAGCTGAGAATTGATTCACGCACCGGTAATCCGAAAAACTCTCCCTCTACATAACCGTGGT
>CAZYDZ010000220.1:3189-3861 GCA_964646535.1 uncultured Opitutaceae bacterium | reverse complement strand
CCCCAACCGACCAGGTTGGGGTCTTGAGGTTTGACTGTTACAGGGCTGTCCCGACAAGCCAGGACGACCATGATTTATTTCTTGGTTGCTGAATCTTCTTTTTGTTGAGTGGCTGGAGGTGTTTGTGGCCTTTCACGACGTGGGCGGTCCGGGCGATCAGCCTGTGGGCCTCTGGGTCCAGGTCCGCGACGGCCTTCCTCAGCCTGTTCACGTGGCCCACGAGGGGTTCCCTGCTGGCGTTCTTCCCTCATCTTCTGCCGCTCTTCAAGGCTCTGATTACGCAGTTTTTCCCTCTCTTCGGGGGAGAGACTGCGCAGTGTGCTGCGCCGTTCATCAAGAGTTTTGCGGATGGACTCCAGCGCTGCCTTCTTTTCTTCTTCCGACATCTTTTCGATTTTTTCGATTGTGGTGCGGGCGCGGGCGAGCTGTTCTGGAGATGCGGTCAGCAGGCGTTCTACAATGAAGATTTCACCTGGATGACTGTCTTTGGAGATCAGCGCGTTGGACTCACTGGTGGCGGCTGACGATTCTTTTTGTGCGGGGTCTCCATGCAATACGACTGGAGACCACACCAGAATACCAAGGATTCCGGCGGTACTGAGGGTTTTAATACGATGTTTCATGGTTGATACGTTCCTTTTGTTGTTTAGTTGGTTACAGGCAAATAGCTGG
>CAZYDZ010000220.1:0-3179 GCA_964646535.1 uncultured Opitutaceae bacterium | reverse complement strand
TGGCCAACGTGAAATGGTTTTCTTCCTCCAGCAGCCATACGACGGATTCCATGGGAGCTTCCTCCAGAAGAATGTTGTCGATAATCATGTCCGCGACGGGATAAGCCTGGGCTGCGTATTCCGTTTCCGCTGATCCGCTTGAAATATCCTGTGTGTGCGTTAGGAACAGGATCAGCGCCACTGCGGCAGCAATGCCGATTCCCCAGCCAAGCACGGGTGTGGGTCGTTTGATGCGGTGAGGGGCCGCCTGATGTACGGATTCCAGTACCCGTTCAGTAACATCGGGAGCCTGTTGGCCGGGGGTACTGCGCAGCCATGCTTCAAAATGTTCCAGCGAAGGTTTTTGATTATTGGCAGTAGGTTTCATGGTATGTTCTATGAGAGGAGTGGTTAAAAACGACTTTCCAGGAGATGCTTAAGGAATTGTCTGGATCGGTAGAGCAGGCTTTTCACGGTGCTCATGGAATTTTGTGTGATGCGTGCAATTTCCTCGTAGGAAAAACCTTGTTGAATATGCAGGAGCATGACTTCTTTCTGGCGGTCGGGAAGCTGGTCCAGTGCTTGCTGCATCCAATCTTCCCATTCCTGTAATCCCCGCGAAGAGTCAGAAGTTGCATGTTGTTGTACGATTTCAGGCAAATCTTCCAGTGCACTGCTTGGTTTGCGTTTCATGCGACGAAACTCGTTGTACAGTAATTTACGGGCGATGTGGAACAGCCAGGTTGAGAAACGGGCAGTGGGCTGATAGCGGGGAGCCGCCTGATGGACGCGGATGAATACCATTTGCGTCAAATCCTCCGCGGTTTGAGGTTGGTTGAGAAAACGGAGAAAAAAATGGAATAACGGCGTCTGCCATTTATGGATAAGCATGCGCAGTGCCTGTTGATCGCCAGCGGCGATCTCACGCATCCATGCGTATTCTTCGCAACCTTCTGCGGATGCTGCAGAGGTGTCTTCCTGTACGGAACTCATGCTTCCAGTATCCGCTTTATCGGAAAAAAGGGAATGCAAAGATATGGAGGTTTCCTTGGCTGCTGCCATTACTGCCATTTTGTGAATACCATAAGAAACCCCGCTACTATGGAAAAGTTGCGAGAGGACTCTCGCTGCTTTACGAGCTTTTGTTGGGATCGTAATAGATGCGGATATCCGCATTTACATTTTCACCGATCAGCTCCCGTGCGCGCAGCAGGGCTTTGCGCGTTGACAGGTTTGGATTTTGCGGGGAGCCCATGAAAAAGTTTTCCCGTCCCAAAATTTGAAGCAATCCCGAATCGCGGAAAACCCTGTACACTTCCTTGCGGGCGCCACTGACAATCAGGTCGCGCCCTTTGGGGCGCATGAATTGAATCAATTCTTCCAGCGACATGACACTGGTGGCGTCGAGGTGATGAGCGTTTTTCATGCGCAGGATGACAATGCGCAGATTGGGATCTTCGCAAACACGGCGGATTTGATCCTGAAACAGTTCGGCTGCACCGAAGAACAGGTCTCCTTCCACATGGACGATGGAGATTTCGGGATTGACGCGTGCTTGTCCGTGATCGAGCGCAGTCAGGTTGCCCTCGTTATTGAATGTGTATTCCACCAGTTCAGGAGTGCTGGCCTTGCGCAAAAATAGAAAAATGGAGATGGCCGCACCGAGAAAGATGGCTGTGTCGAGCGGGAACAGCAAACCTCCGATAAAAGTGCTGATGAACACCATGGCGTCCGACCTGGTGGATTTGATCACCGTTCGGATTTGTTTGCGGTTGATCAGGGAAACCCCGACGCAGACGACAACCACGGCCAGCGAGGTTTGCGGGATATGATGGATCAGCGGGTGGAGTATGAGCAGCAGGGAGAGACAGACCATGCCGCAGAACAGATTAGCCAGCGGGGTCGCAGCCTGGCTGGTCCAGTTTAGGGTGGAGCGGGTCAGGCTTCCCGATGCGGGCATGCTGGGCAGCAGGGAGTTGACCAGGTTGACGATTCCCGATGCGAAAATCTCCTGGTTGGTGTTGAGCCGATCCCCTGAGCGCGCCGCCAGCGATTTGCCAATGGAAGTACTTTCTATGCAGCAGAGGAAGGCAATCGCCATAGCGGGACCAGCCAGCTTGCCCAACAGGTCAAAGTCGGCTACTGGTGTCCCTGCAGAAATGTGCACAAAGGCAAATGGGCTGAGCATGTCGAAGCGCATCTCCAGATATTCCAGCCCCCAGGCAATCAGGGAGCTGAGAATCAGAGTCAGTGCGACATTGGGCAGTTTTTTCAGATACTTTTGCAGCAGCAGGTAAATCAACAGAGTGATCGCCGCAAGAATCAGGGCGTGCGGATTGGCCTCAGGAATTGATTTTACGGCGTGAACAATGACTCCCAACAGGGAGGAATTGTCTCCTGCCTCAATCCCCAGAATGTTTTTTGCCTGATTTGCCAGGATGAACACTGCAGCGGCGGTGACATAGCCTGTGATGACACTGCGCGAGATGTATTGGATCAGATTGGCTACGCGCAGGTAAGCGCCCGCAAGCAGGAAGAAGCCGATCATGAACAGCAGCATGGGCATGGCAAGGGCCGCCTGGGCTGGATGCAACTGTAATGCCAGCATGGTACTGAGAACCAGGACCGCGGTGGCATTGGTCGGCCCCAGCGCAATATAGCGGGAGTTGGCAAAAATGGGACCGATCAGCGCGGCAACAATTGTTGAAATCAAGCCGTACTGAACGGGAAGACCTGCGATCAGCGCGTATGCCATTCCCTGTGGAAATGCCAGTAGCGCCACATTCACGCCAGCCCGCGCGTCATGTTTGGCTTGCAACCAGGTATAATGTGATAGCGTTTGCCGTATCGGGCATAATTGAATACCCTTTGGAGGGATTCGGCTCCAGAGGGCTTTCAGTTGTCTGGTCGTAAAGAGGCGGGCCAAGGCTGCTGGTTAAGTTGAGAAGGGAATGGAACTTTATTACCCGTTCATTGCTGTGTTCCAGTAGAGTGGGAATTGAATAATTCGCAACCTTCAAATGATCGCAACCGTTTCTTTATCTGACCGCTTCCCCGTGCGCTGCGATGATTTGATATTCCTTTTCCGTTACAGGTTGGATGGAGAGCCGTTGCCCTTTGCGAATCAACAGCATGGCGCCCAGCTCGGGTTGCTGTCGGATCCACTGCAGCGTGACGGATTGCGCAAAGGTTTTCACCCA
>CAZYDZ010000219.1:0-3889 GCA_964646535.1 uncultured Opitutaceae bacterium | reverse complement strand
TTGAAGTGGCTATTGGCGGGTGTGTTGCCGATCGGTATTATGTGTTGGCTTGGGGATGAATCCGAGCCTGTATGGCCTGTTGTGCCCGCGTTGCTTTTTGCACTGGGAACATTATTGGATCAGAGTAGGGAGAGGGGAATCAGGTATCGCCCGTTTGCGTTCGTGGGGGCTATCGGTACGGGCGTGTTAATGTTAATCCTTTCACTGGATGGATGGTTTTTGAGCGATCGGCTGGATTTTTCGTGGCCGATGTGGACGTTCTGCGGTATTGCCGGATTGCTGTGGATGGTTGCGTGGGGTTATTCCATTATTCAGAAACGGGATTGGTTGATTGCAATGGGTAGCCTGCCACTGGCGTTATTGCTCATTCTTATTCTATATACCACTCTCGGCTATGGGCATGAATATGGAGGAAGGCACGAATGGAGGTCGAATATACTGGCGATGCAATCGAGTTTTACCCTTTATACATTGGTCGTGGGGGTGTGGGTGATCTTCTCAGGATTTCGTCATCGAAGACTCGCCATATTAAATCTTGGAGTTGCCCTGATTGGTTTGCTGGCCATTTGTCGGTTTTTCGACAGCACCTATGGTCTGCTGTTGAAAGGTAGTGTGTTTATTGCAGTTGGGGTGGCGCTCATTGCAGTCAACCTGTTCGCCAGTCGTCATTTTAACCGATAATCTGCCATGAAAAAAAATATCCTGATTCCGTTGTTTGCCCTCGTGGTATTGGTTCAATGGTATGTGCCCGGTAGTATCATTCTTACGCACGAGAACGCTTTATCGAAAGGGGAGGCACTCAAGTTTCGCACGGGTCTCTACGACCCACTGGACCCGTTTCGCGGACGCTATGTTCGTTTGAATTTCGAATGGGGAAGGTTTGATGGTGTTTCTCTTTCTGAGGAGAAATGGCCGCATTATGGCGTCCGGCAAGCCTATGTTCTGCTGGAAAAAGACGAGGACGGTTTCGCCAAAGTAACGGCGCTTTCGCTCGAACGCCCGCAGAACGGATCTTATCTGCGTGCGAAAGTCAGGCATTGGGGAAGTAACAGCTATTTTATTGAGCTACCTTTTGATCGTTATTTCATGAATGAGAAGGCCGCACCGGAAGCAGAGCGGCTCTATTTACAGGCCAATCGTCGTGGGCGCAGTGCAGAGGAAGCTTTCAATAACGACAACTATGTCTTGGTACGCGTGTTTCAGGGGACCGCGGCGATTGAATCACTCTATGTGTTTGGCCAACCGATAGAAGCATTGCTGAAGGGAAATGCCGAAGGTCTCTGATGTAGAAGAATCTCACGCAAAGATGCCAAGGCATGGACAGAAGGAACCGCAGATTTCACCGAATGCCGCAGATGAGCAGAAGTCCCATGATTAAAGCAGATGATGGAGCAGGTGCAGTATTTCGGGTTGCCTTGATCAGGAGAGTGTTACTCGCGGATTTCGATTTGAGCGCCGAATTGAGTCACACGAAAGACCTGGGCCATTTCGGGGTTGGTCTGTGAGATGCAGCCCGCTGTCCGGTCAAATCAGCGCTGCATGCGTCCGACCCACCCGAGCCCATTGCGAATGCCGTGGATCATAACGGTCAGGACCAGGATTAGGTGCGGATGTCGAATAAATAAGTCCATGCGTGAGTGGAATGGTGTTGGCTTTGGTGGTTTTGTGGGTACATGTGTGGATGTTTGGGAATATCGTGTGTGTAGCGATGCAATGTCGTCGCGGAGAGCGAAACCACGGCAAGTGTGCCAATCAGAAGAAGGACAAACAACACACGATACGCTGGGGAGTAAGACAGATTTTTGTTGGATGATATTTTCATAATATATGTAAGGTTGTGACTTACATAATCAGATATCGTGCCAATCTGCTTTGTTTTACTTAAGAGTATTATTATCAGTTATTTGTGAATATTTCATCTTTTTGTTTATGATGTTTATAATATCATTTTATGATATATGAAAAACATTTAATGTTATTGAAGGTTTTCGTGTAGGAGCGGCTTTAGCCGCGATCCGAACGATGGGTTGGCCTGGTCACGGCGTAACTCCTACAGAGTCAGAGGGAGATCATTATGGTTTGTTTACTGGACGATAACCCATAAAACCATATTATAACCCATATTATGAAGACGACCCTGGAATGGGGTGTGGTCGTCGATTGGTATTTGCGATTGGCTTGAGAAAGCTGCTCCTACGGGGAAAACCAGCAAATTAGTGATCAAACGCATACCTGACATTCGGCTCAACCGGTATTTTCACGAACCATTTTTTCGTATTGTTTGGGTGAGAGACCGTACACGGTTTTGAACGTGTGGGAAAACGTTTGTACGGAGGAAAACCCCAGTTGGCTGGCGATCTCGGTAATGTTACTGTTGCCCAGTGTCAGCCGTCGGGCGGCTTCATACAGGCGTTGTCGGCGGATATAGGCACCGAGACTGATTCCGACTTGCTGCCGGAACAGTTCCCGTAATCGGCTTTCACTGTAGCCCATGGAATGGGCAAGGATGGAGAGTGGCAGGGCGGTCGATAGATTGTCGAAGAGGTGTTGATTGACTTTTTCCAATAAATCGTCGCGCAGGGTTTCCTCCATCGGGACATTCTGCTGACTGGTTGGAATACCGGGGGCCGTTGTCAGCGAAAGAAGTAACTGGGACAGGAGCCGCGACAGTTCCAGTGGCGAACCATTGTGCTGGTAGGTGTGTAGAATCTGTTGCAGGATTTTCAGTTCGTGGCTGCGTATGCGCCTGGGGGAATTGCGCAGGGAAAGCAGTGGCGTGGCCTCGCGCAAATCAAATGTAATAATCAACCAGCCACGGCCAGCACGGTCGGCCTCTTCGTTTGGAGTACGGTTGAACGGATGTGGAAAAATCAATAGGGCGTCGCCTTCTTTCAACCGGTAGTGCGCATCTCCGATACGCACGGTTCCAGGACTGCCGGTAACGATGTCCAGCACATATCGCGGGTGATAGTCTCCCATGTTACGGGAATTGGCGGCTCTATGATGGGGAAAGACGAGAATGTTGTCGGGAACCAGCGAATGTTCGATCTTCCGCCCCATCCACAAGCTGGCAGGGTGGGGGAACGTTTTTACGGTATCCCACAGTTGGGCAGGAGTGAGGCGTTTTTGCGAGGAAGAGGTCTTGCGCTTCATGAATGCGATAAAAATAAAGACAACCAGTGTATGATGGTTTCTGTCGAAATTAACAATAAATGTCAAACTTAATAAAACCGATTGACATGACCAAATATCCGACAGATGCTGACGCGATGAAAACCGAGAAGATACGGATTGCGATTATTGGTTGCGGGGGAATGGCCCGTTCGCATGCGGCGCGCTTTGAGAAAGTGCTGGATCAACTGGAGGTGGTGGCTGCGGTCGATATTATACGCGAACGCGCTCAGGCGGTAGCCGATGTTCTTCCCGGTGCTGTGAAGGTGGCAGAGGATTACCGCGATATTCTTGATGATGTGGATGCAGTGATTGTCGTATTGCCGCACCATCTCCATCATTCGGTGACAATCGAATGTCTCAATGCTGGCAAGCACGTGTTGGTGGAAAAGCCGATGGCCAATTCCGAACAGGAGTGCCGGGAGATGATTGAAGCCGCCGAGCGCAATCAGCGTATATTGATGGTGGCCTACTGTATGCGCTTTCATCCCCTGGTGGTGGAGATGAAACGCCTGATTCAGGAGAAGGTGTATGGCGAAGTATTCCAGCTCTCAATCTGGACGGAGCAGTTTACCCAATATCCGGAAGGACATTGGGCGCATTCTGCAAAAACGCTGGGCGGTGGTCAGCTATTCAGCCACGGTTGTCACTATATTGACCTGATGTTATGGATGCTCGGTAAACCGTTGCGCGGCGCGCACGTGGGGACCAATCACGG
>CAZYDZ010000218.1:0-3896 GCA_964646535.1 uncultured Opitutaceae bacterium | reverse complement strand
CCGTGGGATCGGGAACAGGATCATCGCAGCCTTTGCATCTGTTTGGTGGAGGAGTGTGCGGAGTTGTTGGAGACCATTGACCGGTTGGATATGGAACATATGCGCGAGGAGTTGGGCGACGTGTTGCTGCAGGTGGTCTTTCATGCTCAGATGGCGGAGGAGGGGGGCGATTTTAATCTCAGGGATGTCGCACGGGAGATCAATGACAAGCTGGTGCGCCGACATCCACACGTATTTGGCGATACCAAACTCGGTAATTCCGAGCAGGTGTTGCAACAGTGGGAAGAGATCAAGGCGGCGGAGAAGCAGGGTAAGCCTGTGTCGCGCAGTGTGTTCAAGGATCTGCCACCTGCGCTGCCGTCGTTACTTTATGCGCTGGATATTTATAAGCGCGCCCGCAAGAACGGCCTGTTGTCGCCTGATCACACGCTCAGTGAGCGGGTGGAGGAATTGAAGTCTCAATTTGCAGATGAACAGTCGATGGGGGAGGAATTATTGGCCCTGGTCGGGGCCGCGCGTGAACGCGGGTGGGATCCTGAGTCCCTGCTGCGGCGTGCTGCGACCGCACTGAAAGATTACTGTGAAAACCCGAATTGAGCCAGAATTACTTACCCTGCAGGGGTTGAACGGAACATTCCTTGTTCCATGCATGGTTGTTCGTTTGCCTCGTTCACGACGGATGAAATTGATGTGGATGCCGCAACAGTACGTGCGGGTTACGATTCCCTATCGCTGTCCCCTGCGTGATGGATTGCATTTCCTGCAGCAAAACGGGCCGTGGGTGGAACAGAAAATGAAGGAACACGCCAAATTGCCGGATTTGTGGAGCTACTTCAAAAAACATATGATGGTTTCCTACAACGGCAAATGGCTGCCGTGTGAATTGGATTTTGACGCATTGCGCAGAGGTGTGGTGTTGATGCGGAAGAATGGAGCCCTGCGATTGATGTTGTATCATTCCCCGGTATTTACCGAGCGGGATCTGGAGCTTACTTCATTACTGGTAAAATGGGCGAAAACCTATTTGCCGCAGAGAGTGCGGACATGGGCGGAGAGCAAAAAACTGGCTCCTTACAGGGTGACTGTACGCAATCAGATATCACGCTGGGGATCCTGTTCGCAACGGGGTGAAATTTCCCTGAACTGGCGTCTGATTCTGTTGCCTCCAGATTTACAGGATTATGTCATTCTTCATGAGCTTGCCCACATGAAGGAGTTTAATCATTCCAACCGCTTTTGGAAGCTGCTGGAACAGTGGGTGCCTGATACAGAGAGACTGGATTGTGAGTTGCGCGGCGAAAAAGGAACCCGTATCCTGTATCTGGGGCGATGAACGTGATTTCTGAAGAGTGGGCAATGCTGACCGTAGAAGATCGTGTCTGGGTGAATCGTTTTTTCGATCATTTGGAGAAAGAGCGTCGGATGTCCGAACGTACGGTAAGAAACTATAGCGGTGCATTGAAATTGTTTTTGCAATACTGGTGCGACAAGGAGAAGAGATTGCTGTGCGATCTGGATCAGCCGCGTGCCATGACATTGATCCGCGACTACTGGATTGGATTTCAGCGTAATCACGCGCGGACGACCCTGCATAATCAGGCGTCGGGGTTGCGTGCTTTCTTTCGTTATTTATTGAAACACAAGATACTCAAGACTATGCCCATGACGGGTATTGTCCTGCCTAAAAAGCCGAAAACCCTGCCGCGTTTTTTGACTGAGAGCCAGGCGCGCGCCTTGGTCGAGTTTCCCGAATCCTACGCCAGGCTGCATTCTCTTTCCCCTGAGGAGAAGTGGCGAGACCAATTGTTATGGGAGCTGTTGTACGGCTCGGGATTGCGTATCAGCGAACTGGTGTCGGTGCGCTGGCAGGATTTTGAACAGCAGGACCAATTTTTACGCGTGATGGGAAAGGGGAAAAAGGAGCGTCTGGTGCCTGTCACGGAGCGGGTGCGGGAGTTGCTGGCAGTCAGACGCCATGCTTCTGAAGTTGCGGAAAAAGGCTTTCTGTTTCCCTCCGCCAATGGCGGGAAACCCCTCTCTGCCCGTTGGGTGCAGTTGCGCCTCAAGCAATATCTGATTCACTCAGGGTTACCGTCGGACTTGACGCCGCACAAGCTGCGTCACAGTTTTGCCACTCATCTGCTCAATCATGGAGCCTCTTTGCGCGGGGTGCAGAAAATGCTGGGACACAGCAGCCTGTCTACCACACAGATTTACACTCACCTGAGCATGGGACGTCTGAAGGAAGTGTACCGTCAGGCGCATCCGCGCGCATGAACAGAACAGGGGTTCTCTCCCCATGGCACAAAGATACCCAAGGGAGACAAGGATTTTACAAAAATAACTGATTCATAGGATACAGTTTCTATTGATAAGTCATCTGGAAATCGGGACAATCAATTGTGTGGAATACAAGGTAAGCAAAAGACAGATTATTGTTCGCGGGCTGAAGAACCAGTGTCCGAATTGTGGACGGTCGTCATTGTTTGAGAAGCGGCTGACGATCTATAAAGAGTGTCCGCGTTGTGGGTTGACATTCGATCGGGGAGAAGGTTTTTACCTCGGTTCCATGACGCTGAATTATGGTTTTACGATTGTATTGTATTTGTTGCCAGTGTTGTTTTTGGCCGTATGGGAAGTGATATCGGTAAGAACAGCGGTTATTTTGGGTGGAGTCGGCGCCTTATTGTTTCCCGTATTGTTTTATCGTTCCTCGCGCAGTTGGTGGCTGATGGCTTACTTTTATTTTCTGCCAAAGGAGTTGCCAGCCAACCGATCCGACGGGGTGGACGATCTGGATCCCGATGCGATATGACCATGCCCTATGGTGATTGACAGCCATATTCATTTTTTCCCGTCTGAGGCGGCGCGCGATCCTGCGGGTTGGGCCAGGGATCATGGAGAGAAACACTGGCTGAAGCTGATGGCGCCAGAGGGAAAACGCAGCCTGCAGAGTTGGCCCAGCCTGGAGCGCCTGATTGCGGATATGGACGACGCGGGAGTGGAGCGTGCCATTTTACAGGGATGGTATTGGGAGAATCCACGTACCTGTGAACTGCACAATCAGTTTTATCTGGAATGTGTGCAGCAGTATCCAGATCGCCTGTACGCTGCATCCAGTTTTCATTTCGATGTGTCTTCCGATCCCGTTCACTGGTTGGAACGCTGGTTGGACAAGGGAATGGTTAGTGTGGGAGAGCTATTTCCGCAAGTACAGGGGACGACTATGCTGGACGGGCGCTGGAGGGAAGTTTGTGCCATGCTGTCCGAACGCAAGGCGCCGCTGCTGTTTCATGTGACGGAGATGATGGGCAAGGAGTATCCTGGTAAAATTCCCACGCCTTTTCATGAAATTGAACATTTTCTGCGCCAGTACCCGAATGTGTCGGTAATTCTGGCGCATTGGGCAGGATTGTTTCCCTTGTACGCAATGGAGCATTCGGTGGATATGGAGCATGTGTGGGTGGATACGGCGGCGAGCCCGTTGTTGTACCCTCCTGAGATATTTCAGCGATTTCCACATCTGTTTCCACATGAAAGAATCCTGTTCGGCAGTGATTATCCATTGCGTGTGTACCCAAAGGATCAACAGGAGGCCGACATGGATCTGTTTCTCTGTGAAGCCCAGGGTTATGCGCTGGCAGAGCAGCACACAGGCTTGTTTAGGGAAAACGCAATGCGGGTATACGGCTTGAAGGGTTAATGGAGAAAATCGTTTGCCTCTGCAAACGGGAGTTCCTGGCTCTGTTGTATGACAAGAGAGCCAGGTATGATTTATGCATCGAAAGAAAGACGGCAATAGAGGCCGCAGGGGAGGAAGTGGTCTTTCTTGCAGGAGAAGGGGAGTAGCAGTTCGCCCATCTGGATGGAGAAACGGTGACCGGAGCGACTGAGGA
>CAZYDZ010000217.1:0-3907 GCA_964646535.1 uncultured Opitutaceae bacterium | reverse complement strand
GTCCACGCTGTCTACCTGAAAAATACGGGTATCATCGTGGATGAAATAGTCGTCTGTGCGGATAGCCTGTTCCACACTGGCAAAATCGGTGCCTGGCTCCAATTCAACATAGACCATGCGTTTGTGGACACCGTTGCCTGCGGGAATCGTCATGGAGAGAGCGTCGCGCACACCAGGTTTGGATTTGGCGCAGACCGAGTGTCCCATGCTCATGCCGGGGCCGAAGTTGGTGTAGGTCAGGCCGCGTGGCGCCATGGCACAGAGGAGCGTGCGCAAGACTGAATCCGTGCCGGGATCCCAGCCGGAGGAGATGACGGCTACCGCATTATGCTGTTTGCCCACCTGACCCAGAGACTGCCGCAATTCCCACAAGGGCTGACCGTGGATGTCAAAGCTGTCCACGGTATGAATTCCCTGGCGCAGGTATTCGGGAGCCTGCTCGGGTATGCTGCGGGTGGGACCACACAACAGGGCGACATCGACTCTCCCCAGGTTGGAAACATGGTCGCTGACGGTAACGCCGGTCAATTCTGCCGGTTGCGCGCGCGTACCCGCCCGCCTGACGACACCGGCCAGCTCCATATCCGGGCTTTCCTGTACCGCTTCTACGGCAAAACGGCCAATGTTGCCATAACCGACAACAGCGATGCGGATTTTATCTGTGGGACTTGATTTCGTGGGCATAGGGGAGTATCAAAAAGACTTCTCGTCTGGAGGGAAAGACTAAACGATCGTTGGTTTTCCATGGGTAGGGCTGCCTGTTCCAGGCGGCCGTGTCGGTGCACCAAACACCATTCAGGCCAGATACCGTGGAACTTATTTCCGTGTAGCGGGTCTTTCTACATAAGTACAGGGAGCTTGCCAAAAGAAGGCGGGTTCCTTTTGCTGTTATCTTGAATCCTGCTTATCATTATGATGAATCTGATCTTCTGTCGTAGGGCATTCTTTTGTGTAGGAATGATGATTGGAGGGGTGGTTGCGGCCAATCCTTGGGCACAGTCCCCAGTCGAATGTTATGTGGTGCCGGCGATGAGTTCCGAGCAGCGGCTCCCGCACAAAATTCCTACGGATGGGCAATTGGGAGATCAGTTACATGTGATCGCGGCACAGGGCGAGTTCGAGCCGGTTTCTTTTGTGATGGTACCCCGGCAAAATGTAGAGCGATTGGAATTGAAGGCGGAAGCCTTGCGCGGACCTGCCGATGGAGCGGTGATTCCGGTGGAGAATATCGATATCAAGGTGGTCAAGGTCTGGTATCAGGGCGGAACCTCCTGGTATAGCTATTTTGCCGATACGAATCGTCGCGAGCTGGTGCCGGAACTGCTGTTAAACGACGAGACCCTGGTGAAGGTGGACTACGAAAACAAGGAGAACTACCTGCGTATCGGTGATGAGTATGTATGGGTCAGTTATCCCAAGGAAAAGGCGGAGAAGGAGTTCGATTTCTACAACCAGATGGTGCAGGATGCGAAGACCTTGCAGCCGGTAAAGCTGGTGCCGGGGGAAAACAAACAGATCTGGGTGACTTTGAAGGTTCCGGAACAGGCAACGGCTGGGATTTATTCGGGGAAGATTCGCCTGATTGCGGATGGTCGGGATATTGGGGCGATGACACTTACCGTGCGCGTGTTGCCGTTCTCATTGCCGCTCCCTAAAACATACTATGATTTGGACAAGGATTTTCTGGTAACGATGTACAGCACGAGCCTTTTTACTCACGCTCGTCGTCGCAATATAGATCCAGAGTATGTGAAGGTGTTGCAGCGTGCCATTTTCAAGAATCTGAAGGATCACAATGTGTTGAATCCGTTTGTCCAGGGGTCTCTGAATTCGGCTGATGATACGTCAGGGGTGTTTGAGGCGGATGTGAAGTTTGATCTCGGAGTGATGAAGGAGCTTGGGTTTCCGATGCAGCCTTTGATTACCCATGCGTGGGCCTATTTTGGCCGTGGAGAAAGTCTGGATGATCTGAGTGAATACCGGAAACGTGTCGAACGCATGTTGAATGTGTTGCGCGAAGAAGCCGGCCACAGTGATAATAGCCAAATCTATTTGTCCACCTGGGATGAGGCCGGACTGGATCGGGTAAAAGGGATGCGTAAACTCTCTGAAGTGGTACATGAACTTGGCGGCAAGGTCTGGGTGACTACCCACCGGGGACGTCATTTTGATTATGGCGGTTATGCGTTTGATTACTCAAACCACGGGGGCTGGCCGAGCCGTGACCACGCAGCCATCTGGCACTCTGTCGGTTCGAAAATCGCCAGTTATGCCGGTCCGCACACCGGTCCTGAAAATCCGGATACATTTCGTCGCTGGGAGGGTATCGCCCGCTACAAGGCCAACTACGACGGTTCATTTAACTACAAGTACTATTCCTTGTCGCATACAGACCCGAATTACGACCTGAAAAACCTGAAGACCAATCCGTGGAATGACTTCCATGGGGATGCGTTTCGTAAGTTTAATCTGGTGCATATCGTACGCGGTGGCGTGATCGATACATTGGCGTGGGAAGGTTTCCGCGAAGGAATTGATGATATCCGCTATGCGACCAAGCTGAAACAGGTGGCAGCCGAGGCGATTGAAAGTGGCCGCTTGCCCGCAATGCACACGGCGAAGAAAGCGCTGATGTGGATGGAATTGTTTGACGACAAGAGCATCGATCTCAACGAAGTGCGCATGGAGATGATATCTTATATTTTGAAGATCCAGGGACAGATGGCCCAGTCATCCCAAGAAGGAAAGTAAACCACATGATCCATAAAATGAAACTGAATACTTTGTTTTTGTACGGCTGTCTCTCCTCGCTTTACCTGGCCTCTTCCGCATTCGGGGCGGCTCCCGCGGAGCTGAGTGACGGACGCAATGTTTATGATGTACGCTATATGGAGAATCCTCCTTATGGCGCGAGCGCGTGGAGTCAGTCTGACTTCATTAAAAAGAACAAGGGAGCGGATCGCTTCATGGCTTACAACAGCGATGCCGCGCGCGGGTTGATACTCGATGCCACGGCGACGCGTCAGTTTGAGAAGAGTGATGCAGCCGCGGCTCGTAACACGACGTTCCACATGGTGTACAACCATGCGGGGATCTACCTCTATGTAGAGGCGGAAGAGCCGGAAATCCGCAATCTGCTGGATTCGATTCTCGATCCGAAATCTCCTGGGCACAGCGAAGGCTATGAGATTTTCTTTGTGCCTGGTTTGTACGAGGCGCCTTATTATCAGGTTTTCACCTATCTTTTGGGTAAGACCCATTTCTATGACTGGGGAATCCCGCACCGCGATTACCGTTCGCTGGAGTCCTACACAAAAGTGGAATCCCTACCGATTGAGAATGGGGTGGCGACATTCCTGTTCATTCCGTGGGAGGCCTGGTATGAACGTGTTCCTTTGAATGGAGATCTCTGGCGTTTCTCGATTATCCGTTGGATGCCGTACGGCAAGGCCGGCGGGGTCACTTGGGGCGGTCAGGTTCACGATACAGGTAACTTTGGTTTGCTCCGCTTTGAGAAACCGACTGCAGAACAGAAGTTGAAGATTGAAACGCGTATCTTGCGTACCGCCTGGTTCAAGTTTCTGGCAGAGTCGAACACTCTGACAAACTTTTGGAATGACGCCGAAGTGGGGGATCAGGCCTATTACGAAAGGGCTCTGTTGCCTTTGATTGAAACATACAAGGCGCAGGGAGAGTCACTGGGCAATCCGGATGCGTGGAACGCTGAAACGGTGGAACAAGGAAAGCCGTTCCTCAAAAACTGGATGGAATTCCGTTACATTGCCGGAGCCTTGCGCACCCAGTATCTGACTCGTCAAATGCTGGTGCGGGGTCAATAGCCCTGCAGCGCCTGGCGCAACTGATCCTGGAACAGAGGGATGTCTTCTGCGGGCGGCTGGTAGCCAGG
>CAZYDZ010000216.1:0-3946 GCA_964646535.1 uncultured Opitutaceae bacterium | reverse complement strand
CCCTGTCCACTTCTTGCGATTTCCACGATCCATTGTGCGATCTCGTCCGCTGTCTTGCAGCGCCTATTAATCAGGTTCTGACGCCGCAGGTCATTCCGCTCCCACTGCGGCAACTTTCGTTGCCGCAGAAAATCCTCATAGTCCAGCCTCAGTTCCTCCAGGCTGGCTCGCGCCACCTGCGTCAGTTTCATCTCCATCTTCTTCGACGTCGCAGATGCCTGCGATCCCTCCGCTATATTTTGCACCCCCGACCTCGCCGCCTGCACCATCTGGTCATGCGTTCGGCTCCGCCTCGGAATATAACGGTCACAAAACCGCTGTGTGACATCGTACACAAGCTGCGCCACCTGAAAACTCTTCAGGTAACGATACCCGCCATGCTGTTGCAATATCGCTGACCGCTCTTCCTCCTTCATCCTCTTTGCCTCCCTCGATTACATTTCTATCCCATCTGTTCAGTCGCGTTCAACCCATAATTCACCGCAGGTCAATCATAGCTCAGTTCACTGGCCTTGCCTCTGAATATCCAGTAGGAAAGAAAGGTATAACCGACCAGCACGGGCAATACGATCGCCACCCCGATCAACATGACAGCCAGTGACTCGTTCGCTGAAGCTGCTTCGGTAATCAACAGATTCCCGGGGATAATGTATGGATAAAAGCTATACACCAGACCAACAAACCCCAGGATATAAATCATCACCGATATCGCAAAGGGCATCCAAGCCAGCCGATCCTCCGACAATGGCAGCACTCCCAACAGGAAATGCATCATAATCGTGAACACCACGGATATCGCAGGCATCGCAATCAACAGGCTCAACTGTGGAAACTGGAAAAACTCATCGTAAATACGCGTATCCACAAACACCGCCGCCAGGCTGCTGAAAATCGCCCCTCCCACCATCGTCCACAATGCCCTTTTAGCCCAGCGAATAGCCTTCTTCTGCAACTCTCCCTCCGCTTTCATAATCAACCAGGTCGATCCCATCAGAGAATAACCCGCCACCACCAGCAGTCCGAAAAAGAGTGCGAACAACTGGCTGCTGATCCCTTTTTCAAAACCGACAATGAAACGCCCAACCATATATCCCTGCGTCAAGGCGACGACAGTGGAACTGACAAAAAAGCCGCATTCCCACCTGGCCTTTTTTTCCTGAGCCACTTTTCTACGGAAATCAAAGGACACGCCGCGAAACACCAAGGCCAGAATCATCAGTGTCACGGGCAGATACATCTCTGTGAGCACAATCCCATTGGCTTTGGGGAATGCGACAAGCAACAGACCGACACCGAGCACCAGCCAGGTCTCATTGGCATCCCAGAAGGGCCCAATTGAATTGATCATTTGATCGCGTTCCCGTTCGTTCACACGGCGGGACAAAATTCCCACACCGAGATCATAACCATCCAGGATGGCGTACAACAACATTGCAAAACCAATCAGGAATGCAAACAGGTAGGGCAACCAGGGTTGTGAGGCGATCCATTCCATAAATCAGACGTCGTGCGGGTTGAGATGTTTGTGACCCTCCTTATTCGCCATGTAAAACAAGGCTCCCATGTAGGCGATTAACAGGAACACATACGTGATCAGGTATGCCGTCAGGGTAATGCCAACGTATGAAGGCGGCAATTCAGCCACGGCATCCTTCCCTTTGAGTATTCCCTGCACCAGCCAGGGTTGGCGTCCTACCTCCGTAACATACCAACCCGCCACGGTTCCCACCCAGCCAATAAAAGTCAGCACCACCAGAACCTTGAGCAGCCACTTTGGCCAGCTCTTCTTTTTGAAGAAATACCAAACCGCAAGCGCCGCCACTCCAATCATCAGCAATCCTGCTCCAATCATGATACGAAACGACCAGAACACCGCGGCAACGGGTGGATGTTCCCCTGCAAATTCATTCAGACCGCGAATGGTTCCGTGCGGATCGCGCGTAACAATCAAACTTCCCAGATAGGGAATGGAAATCTCCCAACGGTTTTCCCGTGTCTTCTCGTCTGGCATGGCAAATAGTACCAGCGGCGCCGCTTCGGTGGTTTCCCATACCGCCTCCATTGCCGCCATTTTTGCAGGCTGATAGTCGCGAGTGTTCAATCCATGTTGATCTCCTACGATCCCCTGCAGCGGCCCCAACACCAACGCCAGTCCAACCGCAAAACGCAGCCCCGATTTCGCCGCCGACCCCTGGTCTCCCTTAAGCATTCGATACGCCAGCAATCCAGCCACCAGGAATGCCGCGGTCAACCCCGAAGCCAGCACAGTGTGTATAAAGCGATACGGCATGGAAGGATTGAACACAATCTCTCCCCAGCTCTTCGCATGCGCCACTCCGTCAATCATCTTGTAACCAGTGGGTGTCTGCATCCAACTGTTCAACACCAGTATCCAGAAAGCGGAAAGAGTCGTTCCTGCCGCCACCAGAAACGTCGCTGCGGTGTGCAGCCAGCCTGGTACCTTGCGAAAACCAAACAGCATGATTCCCAGAAATGTCGCCTCCAGAAAAAAGGCAGTCAGCACCTCGTATGCCAACAATGGCCCTGCGATGTTCCCCACGGTATTCATATACCCTGGCCAATTGGTGCCAAACTGAAACGACATGGTCACTCCCGACACCACACCCAGGCTGAACGTCAGGGCGAATACTTTGGTGAAAAAGAAATACAGCTCCATCCACTTCCCATCCCGCGTGTAATTGTAGCGAAGCTTGAAAAACAACAGCACCCAACCAAGCGCTATAGTGATGGTCGGGAAAAGAATATGGAACGTGATATTGGCCGCAAACTGCAACCTGGAAAGTAGAAAATCATCCATAAGCCGGTATGACGGATTCGATACCCATGGTATTTCATCACGCTCCTATTGCCAGCGAAATATCCTTATACCCGAAACACTGCGCCCAGTCTCCTGCCCAACATGACATAGGCGCCCCAGATGGCAATGGCGAGAAAGGTCATGGCCCATACACCGAGGGCGCAAGCGACGAAACGCCCGTCTCCCAACAAACCGACCAGTTCATAGATGGCCTTGGTGATCGGGTAATACTGGGATTTCTGCGCGAGAATCAGCGAGTCGGCCACTTCCAGCATGGATTGCGAAAAGGCCAGCAACGCACCCGCCAGTAAATTGGCCACGATCAATGGCAGCGTGATGCGCCAGGCCGCCTTCCACGGCGTGCTGCCAAGGTTTTGGGCGGCCTCCTCGTAGGTAACACTGGTCTGCTGTAACCCTGCGATTGCGGAACGCACCACAAAAGGGACCTTGCGTACGGCATACGCAATCACCAGCAGAATCAGCGGATTCTCCACAGGATTGAGAAAATCGAACAGCTTTCCTTCCTGGCTCATGGCGAGATAGCCGAACGCAATCACCAGACCGGGCACCGCCAACGGCACCATTGCCAGCATATCGAGCAGGTTCCTGCCAGGCAACCGCGAGCGCACCACAATAAAAGCGATCAATACGCCTATGCCAAGATTCAATAGGGTCGCCAGACTTGCATAAAGCAGACTGTTGCGAATGGAAGGAATGGTAAGCGGGTGGCTCAAGGCAATGCGATAGTTCTCCAGAGTCAGCGAATCGGGCAGTATGGAGCGATACCAGTCCTGTGAAAAGGATACCAGGATCACGCCGAAGTGCGGTAGCAGCGCCAATATCGCCACGCCTGCAAACACACCGATACAGACGGTTTGCCCCCAAGCCCCGGGCTTGTGCAGGATACGAACATGATTGGCTCGGGTTACGGTGGCATACGATTTGCGTCCGAACAATCCCTTGCCAAGTGCGTAAAACAGCATCGATACCACCAGCATCACTGCAACCAGCGCATAGGGAAACGGATTCCCGCCAATATCCCCCAGCCCGTAAAAGATTTGCACCGAAGTCACCCTGCTGTAATCAAGCAGTAGCGGCACACCGAGTTCCGTGAATGCCCAGATGAAC